>DATAAG010000059.1:0-3431 GCA_036260235.1 Longimicrobium sp. | reverse complement strand
TCGCGGATGACGCGAAAGCCGCGGCGGTTCACCTCGGCCTCCACCGCCCGGCCGATGTCGTTCACGCTGATCAGCACGTCCCCGGGAAAGCCGTACACCATCTTCGGCGCGGACCGCGCTCCCTGCGCCCGCATCACCCGTCCGCCGGCCTCCGCCAGCTCGCCGGTGGTGATCCCCGGGCGCAGCGCCTTCTCCATCGCGCGGATGATCATCCGCACGATCCTGCCGGCGCGCTTGAGGCCTTCCAGGTCCTGCTGCGATTCGATGGACATGGACTGCGAGGGGACAGGGTACAGGGTACAGCCGGCCGGTCACGTGCCGTCCGCCGCGGGAGCGAATGATGCCCTTTTGCGAATCTGAACCGGGAATCGCCGCGCCCGCGCCTGAGCGACTAAAGTCGCCGCTGGAAATTCACAAAGTCCGCCTGCGCGGACTGCCTCGCTGCCTCGCGAGCGTGGTGGCGAGTTCCGGTGGAAGCAGTTACCGGATTTGATCCGCAATGGGGCATAATTCGCCGCTGGAACATCGACCTGGTAATGTGCGGCGTCCCACCGCTACGAACGCCGGCAACTCGACACTCACGCACTTACGCACTTACGCACTCACGCACTCACGCACTCACGCACTCACGCACTTCCTACTTCGCACCCAGCGCGAGGAGGTTCGCGAACAGGCGGTACGCGCCGGGGACGCCCTCCGGGAACTGGCGGAAGAACGCCAGGCCGGTGTAGACGTACGTCCCGCGCCCGTGCCGCGCCACCAGCAGCCCTCCCCGCAGCGGCGGCTCGCCGGGGTCCGCGCTCTCCAGCAGCGGGGTGTAGGCGGGGTCCCACGTCTCCGCGAAGTACAGTCCGCGCTCCTGCACCCACCCCTCGAAGTCCGCGTCCGTGATGCGGTTGGGCGTCGTGAAGACGGGGTGCGCGGGGTCCAGGATCCGCATCGGCGCGTTCTCGTCGCTCACGCGGCCGTGGGGGCGCGCCATGGTGATCGGGAAGGGGGTGAAGCTGCCCTCCACGATCTCGTACTTGTTGTACTGCACGATCATCGTCCCGCCGCGCTCCACCCAGTCCAGCAGCCGCCGGTTGTGCGCCATCAGGTCCGTGCGCACCTCGTACGCGCGGCTCCCCAGGACGATCACGTCCAGCGAGTCGAGGGCCCCCTCCGCCAGGTCGTCCGCATCCAGCAGCTCCGGCGTGATCCCCAGGTTCTGCAGGAACGCGGGCCCCTCCTCGCCCGCGCCCTCCACGTAGCCCACCCGCAGCCCCTGCGGCACCCGCACGTCGAAGGCGCGCACGATCGAGGCGGCATCGTGATAGAGCGGCCGGGCGCGGACGTGCGGGTAGTCGATGACCTGCACCCCGCGCGTGAACCGCTCCCCGTTCTCCGCGATGAAGACGGCGGAGACGGGATGGTCGCCCGCCCGCGCCCCGGCCGGCGCGTGCACGGTGAAGCGCACCTCGCGCACGTCCCCCGGCGCGCCGAAGCGCACGGGGACGGAGGCCGGCTCCGCGCGCCACCCGGCGGGCACCTCCAGCCGCAGCGTCCCCGCGATCCCGCCCGGCTGCTCCGCGGCCAGGCGCACCGTGTACGGGACCGGACGCGGGGAGGCGGTCGAGAGCACCCGCGTCCGCGGCTCCAGCAGCACGGAGACGGCGGGGACGATCATCAGCGGACGGCGCAGCTCCCCCTGGCGCAGGTCCACCTCGCGGAAGGTGACCTCCGTGCAGAAGTTGAGGAACGTCCCGTTCACCTCGCCCGCGCCGCACGCCGTCAGCGCCGGCGGCTCGAAGGGCTCCGTGATCCGCACCCCGCGCTCGTCCGGGTCCCACCGGTACAGGTCGCCGTCGCGCGACTGGCGCAGAAAGTACGGCTCCGTGAGCTCGCCGCCCTCCGGTACGCGCACGCGCCAGCGGCGGGTCAGCATCGCGCCCGGCGCCACCTCGTGGCCCTCCTGCAGCTCGCCGTCGACGGGCTCCGCGGACCAGCGGGGGTCGTGGGGCATCTCCGGCGTCAGGTCGCGAAGGCGGATCGGCTCACCCCCGCCGTTCCAGAGGGTGATCTCCACGTTCACCGTCTGCCCCGGCGCCACCCGGGAGTCGTCGGCCACCGCGTCGATCACCAGCCCCAGCGCGGTCACCGCCGCCTCGTCCAGCTTCGCGATCTCGTCGGCGATGTCGTCCGAGAGGTCCGCCACCCCGTTGGTCCGCGGCAGGGAATCGTGGGCCAGCTGCAGCGTGTTCAGCGCCTCCAGCAGCCCGGCGGCGCTGGCGCGGGGATCGAGCGGGTTGAAGCGGGCGCGGACGGCCTCCACCTGCTGCTGGTAGCGCACCAGGGCCCGGGCCGTGGTGCTCTCCGCCGGCCCGTCGATCGCCAGCGTGGTGTCGACGCCGGCCCACATGGACGGCTCCGGTCCGCCGCCCTCCGGAAAGATGCGGCGCAGCGTGCCCCAGCGCGGGCCGGGAAGCTCCGGGCGCCCCATGTCCTGCGAGCGGTGCCGCGAGCGGCTGGCCATCGCCAGCTGGAAGGGCGAGCGGCCGATGAGCGGGTCCAGGTTGCCGATGGGGATGCGGACCGTGGCGCCCTCCGCGATCCCTCGCATCGACTGGTACAGCTTGGCGGCTTGCCAGGGACGCAGCATGCGCGGGAAGCGCTCCGGGTCGGCGGCCGCCCTGAACGCCTCGTGCGCCAGCATGGCGGAGACCTGGTGCTGCCCGTGCCCGTCCCGCGGCGTGCCGCTGAAGACGGTGACGATGACGTCGGGCCGGTAGTTGCGGATGACGTACACCACGTCGCGCAGCACCTCTTCGCGCGGCCAGTGGCGGAAGGTCTCTTCCGCGCTCTTGCTGAAGCCGAAGTCGTACGCGCGCGTGAAGAACTGCCGCGCGCCGTCCACGCGGCGGGCGGCCAGCAGCTCTTCCGTGCGCAGCAGCCCCAGCCCTTCGCCCAGCTCTGGGCCAATGCCGTTCTGCCCGCCCTCGCCGCGGGTGAGGGAGAGGTAGGCCACGTCCGCGCCCTCTTCCAGCGCCAGCCGGGCCAGGAGCTGCGTGTCCTCGTCGTCCGGGTGGGCGCCGATCATCAGCACGCGCTTGGTGGTGCCCAGCGTGCGCAGCTGCAGCCCCAGCGCGGCGGCGCCGCGGTACTCCGAGGCCCCGTCCTGGGCGCGCGCGGGCTCCGGCGCGCAGGGCGGCAGCAGCGCCGCCGCCAGCAATCCGATCGCGATGCGTCTACGGTTCATGCCAGCCAAGCTATGTCACACCGTGTGGGCGCACAATCCGCGGGGCCCCTCCCCCGCCCCTTTCCCGCTCGTTCCTCGCGGCGAGGGGGAGAACGGCGAATGCGCGTCGGCAGGTCCCGGAGCGAGGGCACGCCCCCTCCGGGCGCGCATTACGCGCCCACCTCCCCCAAAAACCCCTGGGGGAGGTTGAACTTTC
>DATAAG010000058.1:0-8982 GCA_036260235.1 Longimicrobium sp. | reverse complement strand
CGGGCCCCGCTCTTCGCTCGAGAGCCGCTACCGCCCCTCCGCCTCCAGCATCTGCACGATGGTCTCCAGCGAATCCGCGTCCTCCGGCTTCTTGTCCGTGCGCCAGCGCAGCATGCGGGGAAAGCGCACGGCCACGCCGCTCTTGTGGCGCGGCGAGCGCTGGATGCCCTCGAAGGCGAGCTCGAACACCAGCTCCGGCTTCACCGTCCGCACCGGGCCGAAGCGCTGCAGCGTGTTGCGGCGCACGAACCCGTCCACCCGGCGGATCTCCTCGTCGGTGAGCCCGCTGTACGCCTTGGCGAACGGCACCAGCTCGCCGTCCTTCCAAACGCCGAAGGTGTAGTCCGTGTAGAGCGACGCGCGGCGGCCGTGCCCGCGCTGCGCGTAGATCAGCACGGCGTCGATGGTGAACGGCTCCACCTTCCACTTCCACCACGCCCCCTTCCGCCGCCCCACGCCGTAGGGCGAGTCCATCCGCTTGAGCATCAGCCCTTCGGCGCCGCGGCCCCGCGCCTCGCGGTGGGCCTGCAGCACACCGTCCCACGAATCCGCGTGCACCGCGGGGGAAAGGAGGATGCGGCCGGCCGACGGGGTGGAGCGCACCAGCTCCTCCAGCCGCGCGCGCCGCCAGGCGAACGGCTGCTCGCGCACGTCGGCGCCATCCACCTCCAGCAGGTCGTAGGCGAGCAGGGCGACCGGCACCTCCGCCAGGATCCTGGGCCCCAGCACCTTGCGCCCGATGCGCCGCTGCAGCTGCGCGAACGGGAGCGGCCCGTCGCGCCAGGGCATGATCTCGCCGTCCAGCACGGTGCCGTCCGGCAGCAGCGCCGCGGCCTGCGCCAGCTCGGGAAAGCGCTCGGTGATCAGCTCCTCCCCGCGCGACCAGAGGAAGGTGGCGCCGCGGCGGCGGATGACCTGCGCGCGAATGCCGTCCCACTTCCACTCCGCCTGCCACTCCCGCGCATCGCCCAAGGCCTCCAGCTCGCCCTCCAGGGCATAGGCCAGGAAGAAGGGATACGGCCGGCTGAGGTCCGCGTCGCTGGTGTCGGGGGAGAGCAGGCGCTGGTAGAACGCCGGGGTGGGGTCCCACGCGCCCATCAGCCGGTGCGCGATGGTCGCCTCGTCCACCCCGGAGACGCGCGACAGGGCGCGCACCACCAGGCTCTGCGACACGCCCACGCGAAAGCTGCCCGTGATCAGCTTGTTCCAGACGTACGCCTGCGGCCCGTCCAGCTCCGCCCAGGCCCGCTGCACCTCCGCGCGCTGCGTGCCCTCGTCCTCGCCGCGCAGGGGGAGCAGGCGGTCCTCCACCCAGTGCCGCAGGGACAGGTCGCTGGACGTGCCGGAATCGGGGAGGAGGAGGGAGATGGTCTCCGCCAGGTCGCCGACGGACTCGTAGCACTCGCCGAACAGCCATTCGGGGACGTCCGCCGCCTCCATGGCCCAGGCGGCCAGCTTGCGCGCGCCCACCAGCCGCTTGGGGCGCCGGCCGCTGAGGAAGTGCACCGCCCACGCCGCGTCCTCCGGCGGGGTCCGCGCGAAGTACGCCGCCAGCGCGTCGACCTTCTCGCCGGTCTTCGTGGTCTCGTCCAGCTCTGCGTACAGCGCGGCGAAGGACTTCACGGGGACGGCGAGGGGACAGGGGACAGGGGACAGGTTACAGCTGGCAACGGCAGCGCATCGGATGGATCACGCCGCATTGCAGATAGCCGGCCAGGGCTCACGCCTGCCCTGGTTCGTTCCCGGACGGCGGAAGCGAGAAGTAGTCGCACAACCGCTCGTCGATGGCTGCGAGAGTGTCATCATCTACCACGTACTCCGTCCGTTTCGCGCGCGATGTCATCGTCGTGCCAGATGGATTGGGTAAGCGGAACGGGGAGCAGGATACGATCCGTTCCGGCAGAGACAATGGTCGGCCATTCACTTGCGGAGACAAGCAGATCGTGCGTGCCCGCTTTCCGGGCAAATCTCGTGTAGACCGGCAGGATGATCTGGTAGTTTCTCTGCGCTGAGTACCCGGGCTCGGTGAGCACGACTGCAAAGGTCGCATGGATGTCGCGGGCAAGCGCTGAACGGACAGCAACGATGCGGCCTCGACAGGAATCTGCCGGTGCGTCGGGACCAAGGCACGAGCCACGCCCGATCCCGAGCGCAACCCGCAGCGCTGCCCGGAGTTCAGGCAGTGATTTGCCCAGGAAACCCGAATACGCCGGAAGGCGCTCATGGAGGATGGGGAGTAACATGCCCGGATAGAAATAGGTCCGCCTGGTAAGCCCGTTGCGGTTCAAGCCGCGAAGCGCCGGCGCAACCTCCATGAAAACAGCACCCGAGCTCTTTTCCGTTTCCTGGGTGCTTCCATAGACCAGCGTTCCCAGCGCATCCCCGCTGAATGAGGTGGCCAGCGCGAATGGACGGGGCTTATCCCGGTTGAGCCATGTGGAGCCGGCCGGCATCCAGAACAGATGCCCGGCACGGTACGCAGTTGAAGCCACACCTTCGGAGCGGCGGAAACGACGTCCCTGAGATGCCATGTCTCATGCGTGGCTGATTGTGAGTAGTGTGAAACTCCAGGTCGATAAACGTCGAAGGCCGGACTTGCGTCCGGCCTCAAACCGCGCTGGTGGTCGCACAGGAGCCGGATGAACCGGCTCACGGCTCGTCAATGCGGACCGATCAGCCCGTCGATGTATGCGCGAGTCGCTTCGCGGGAGAGCTTGCTCATCACGCGGAAAACCCGCAGGTCGGGTGAGGGCTTGGGGCCCACCGGCCTCCTGAGTCCCAGCGTTCGCGTGGCGGGCATTCTGAGCCGCCCGGTCGAAGTGCGCATGGCCTTTTCTTCTGGGTCGATCACGGTGAGTGCTCCCGGAAGCTAGAGACGGGCACCCGCGCCGTCAAGTGCGTCCAGTTCGTGCGCGCCTGTGGCTGATTCGGAGCGCAATCGGGCTCACGCATCCGCGTCCGGCGCCGCCGCGTCCTCCGCCACCACCACGTCGGCCTCGTCGCTCTCGCCCTCCCAGCGGCTGGCGACGGCCTGGGCCTGCAGGCCGTGCTCGCGCAGCCAGCGCACCACCGGCTCTCGGTAGCCGTGCGTCACCCACACGCACTCCGCGCCGGTGGCCCGGATGGCGGACAGGAGCGAGGGCCAGTCCACGTGGTCGGAAAGGACGAAGCCGCGGTCCACGGAGCGGCGCCGGCGCTGGCCGCGCACCCGCATCCACCCGCTGGCGAACGCGGTGGACGCGTTGCCGAAGCGCCGCATCCACGGCGTGCCGTGCGCGGACGGCGGCGCGACCACCATCGCGCCAGCCCAGCCGTGCCCGCGCGGCTCCGCGGTGGGGTTCCGGGTGGGGGGCAGCGCGACCCCGGTGTCGCGGTAGTCGGCGTTCAGCCGCTCCACCGCGCCGTGGGTGTAGATGGGGCCTATGGAGGCGTCGATCCCCGCCAGCAGCCGCTGCGCCTTGCCCAGCGCGTAGCCGAAGAGGAGGGACGCGCGCCCGTCCGCCGCGTTGCGCCGCCACCACGCGTCGATCTCCGCGAACACCTCGCGGTCCGGGCGCCAGCGGTAGATGGGGAGGCCGAAGGTGGACTCCGTGACGAAGGTGTGGCAGCGGACGGGCTCGAACGGGGTGCAGGTGGGGTCGGCCTCGGTCTTGTAGTCGCCGGAGACCACCCACACCTCTCCCCGGTGCTCCACCCGCACCTGCGCGCTCCCCAGAATGTGGCCGGCCGGGTGCAGCGACACGCGCACGCCGTTCACCTCGCGCACCTCGCCGAACTCCACCGTCTGGATGCGCGCGTCCGCCCCCAGCCGCGTGCGCAGCACGCGCTTGCCCTCGCCCGAGCCCAGGTACGCGCGCGAGCCCCAGCGCGCGTGGTCGCCGTGGGCGTGCGTGATGACGGCGCGGTCCACCGGCTGCCAGGGATCCACGTAGAAATCCCCCGCCTCGCAGTACAGTCCGCGATCCGTAGAGCGTAGCAGCATCTTCCGAAAGGACGAAAGCTGATTGAATGAGGCGGCGTGGACCGCCCGCGGAGCCCACGCCCGCCGCGGCATGGGCGGCAAGATGCACGCTCGCTGATTCTGCGTGGGACAGCCGCGCTTCGCCGAGATCGCCGTAAGACAGAGATTCCTGCACCTTTAGTGCGCGTGCCCCAGGGGGCGTTCCCGTGTCCCCTGCGGCCCCAGCCGATGGATGCCCGTCTGCGCGCGCTGGAGGACAAGCCGTAGCGTGCCCGGGATACCATCCGGCCAGGCGATTCGCGAAAGCGCAGATTAGTCTCACACGGAGTGAGCAGAGGGGAGATGGTCTCGGTTGGCTCCGCCGGCTCTGCTGACACTGTGCCTGCATGAGGTGTGTTCTTTCCGGATCGGTCGCTCAGGACATGACGATGGGCGGCCGACCGTGCGTGGTCCGCCGCCCATCGTCTTCGATCCATCCCTGGCTCCGTCAGCGCGCGGCGGGCTCGATGCCGGGGACCGTGGCGTGCGCCTCGCCCATCCGGCCGGTGCGGGTGATGCCCTCCCAGCCGCAGCGCGGGCACCAGCGCTTCTGCAGCGTGCCCAGCATCAGCCGCGACATCAGCCGCCCCGCCGCGCCCATCCGCACGGGCAGCGTCTCGGCGTTGCAGCCGTCGCAGGTGCGCTCGGCGGGAAAGATGAAGTAGCACATGGCCACCGCCAGCAGCAGCTTGGCGATGAAAGCCATGAAGAAGAACGCGATCCAGGTGAACAGCATGGTACCACGGTAGACTGCGGGCCTGGCGATGCCGCCGGAGCGACGGGGTGGACGTCCGCTGCGCATCGCCCGTGCCATTTGTTTGCCGGTACGCTGCGGGGGCGGGTTGGTTCCACGCGGACAGGGAATAGGGAACAGGGAATAGAGAATGACCGGCAACTGCGGGAGACATCCGCAGCCGACGCTGCCCGTGCTCGGGGGAAGGGCGCGGCGAGGCGTGCCGGGAGCAAACTCGGCGATGAGGTAACGCCGCGGAAGGTGCGGGGATGCCGTGCGCGCGAGCCTCAGGAGCCGTGGCGCCAGATCATGACTATGCCGCAGCGGCCGCTTTCGCGCGGAAGGTCGGGCGGGATGTCGGTGGCGTGCATGTAGACCTCGATGGCCCACACGTCCGGCGAGGCCACGTGGTCGTCCAGGCGCCAGCCCGGGTACGGGTGAAAACGATGGCCGTCGATGTACAGCGTGGGCGTGCACCCTCGCTGGCGCCCGCCCAGCCGCAGCCCCGCGCTGCCCAGCCCCGAACTGAAGCTCAGGCCGGGGATGGTGCGCAGCATGTCCGACGTGCGGGCGGCATCCATCTCCTGCACCTGCTCCGGGCCGATGTACCGGCCCCGCCCGCGATCCATCCGCTCGAAGAAGCGGCGCGCGCGCTGGTCGCGGAACGGAGGCGTCACCCGCCCCGTCGCCTGCACCGCCTCCATCTGCACCGCGTCCGCCCGCAGGCTCAGGTCCACGTCCAGCCGGTCGCCCTGGGCGATGGTGACCGCGGGCGAGGTCCCCGTGCGGTAGCCCACCCGGCTCACCCGCAGCCGGTAGGCGCCCGCCGCGGGGAGCGCCAACTCGAACCGTCCGTCGTGCCCGCTGGCCGTGCTGGCGACCGCGGCGCCCGCGCCGTCCAGGGCGGATACGTACGCCGCCGCCACGGGGCTTCCGTCCGCCGCGTCCGTCACCCGGCCGTAGAACACCTGCGCCGCGGCCGGCCCGGCGGCGGTGACGGCGAGCAGTACCAGGACGGCGACACGAACGACGGAAGAGAGCGATTCCATTGGCGAATCCTGAATGCAAGAGGAGTGTCCGAACGCACGCAGTGTCCAGCTTTACGCCAGCAGCCGCGAGTCGATCCTTCGGTCGTGGACGGACGAGGAACCCGGCGCGGATGGCGGATGTTCCGGGCCCGGCGCCGCCCGGGTTGCCGCCCCAGCGCCGCGCCGGTTATCGTTGCGCGCACAAATCGAGGCACCACAAGCGGATCTGGTTGATGAACGTCCTGAACGTGCAGGATCTGACAAAGAGCTACGGCACCCGCACCGTGTTCGACGGGGTGTCGTTCGCGGTGGACGAGGGGGAGAAGGTGGGCTTCATCGGGGTCAACGGCTCCGGGAAGTCCACCCTCTTCCGCATCGTGGCGGGGGTGGAGGGGCACGAGGGCGGCACGCTGGCCTTCCAGCGCGGCATCCATACCGGCTACCTGGCCCAGGAGCCGGAGTTCGAGCCGGACGCCACCATCCTCTCCGCCGTGGCCGCGGGGAAGCCGGAGCTGCTGGAGGCCATCGGCGAGTACCACGAGGTGGCGGAGAAGCTGGCGGCGGGGGAAGGGGACGTGGACCGGCTGCTGGCGCGGCAGGAGCGGGCGGCGGCGCGCATCGACGCGCTGGGCGGGTGGGACTACGAGCACCGGATGGAGTCCATCCTCACCCGCCTGGGCGTGCAGCACTGGGAGCGACGCGTGGACGGCCTGTCCGGCGGCGAGCGCAAGCGGGTGGCGCTGGCCCGTGTGCTCCTGCAGCAGCCGGAACTGCTGATGCTGGACGAGCCCACCAACCACCTGGACGCCGACACGGTCGCCTGGCTGGAGGAGCACCTGCAGGACTATCCCGGCGCGGTGATGCTCATCACCCACGACCGCTACTTCCTGGACCGGGTGGTCACGCGGATGCTGGAGGTGAGCACCGGCGAGCTGACGCCCTACCCCGGCGGCTACACGGAGTACCTGGAGGCCAAGGCGGAGCGGGTGGAGCGCGCGTCGGTGGAGGAGGAGAAGCGGAAGAAGCTGATCGCGCAGGAGCTGGCGTGGGTGCGCCGCTCGCCCAGCGCGCGGACGGGGAAGCAGAAGGCGCGCATCGGGCGGCTGGGCGAGCTGGAGAGGGAGCAGCGCGACAAGCGCCTCCCCACCCGCACCACCGTGGAGATCGGCGCGACCGAGGCGCCGCGGCTGGGGCGCACCGTGCTGAACCTGCACCACGTGGGCAAGCGCTTCGGCGAGCGGGTGCTCATCCGCGACTTCGACGCCCTCCTGCAGGCGGGGGAGCGCATCGGCATCATCGGGCCCAACGGCGCGGGAAAGACGACGCTGCTGCGCATCATTCTGGGGCAGGAGCCGCCGGACCAGGGCGAGGTGGAACTGGGACGCAACACGCGCATCGCCTACTTCGACCAGCAGCGCGAGGACCTGGACCCGGAGCACACCGTCTACCAGGCCGCCGCGGACAGCGACTGGGTGATGGTGGGCGGCGAGAAGACGCACCTGCGCAGCTACCTGGAGACCTTCCTCTTTCCGCCGGACAAGCAGCGCCAGGTGGTGCGCTCGCTCAGCGGCGGCGAGCGCAACCGGCTGCTGCTGGCGCGGCTGTTCCTGCAGGACGCCAACCTGCTCATCCTGGACGAGCCCACCAACGACCTGGACCTGGTGACGCTGCAGGTGCTGGAGTCGGTGCTGGCGGAGTGGGCGGGGTGCGTGCTGATGGTGACGCACGACCGCTTCTTCCTGGACAAGGTGGCGACGGGGCTGATCGTCTTCGAGGGGAACGGCGTGCTGCACCGCCACGCCGGCAACTACGACCTGTACCGCCGGCTCAAGGAGCAGAAGGAGTCGGAGGCCGCCGCGGAGGCCCGCGAGCGCAAGCCCGCCGCGTCGGCCGCTCCCGCGCCGAAGAAGGAGGGGCCGCGCAAGCTGAGCTGGAAGGAGCAGAAGGAGCTGGCGGGGATGGAGGCCGCCATCATGGAGGCGGAGGCGCGACGGGCGGAGCTGGAGGCGCGCCTGGCGGATCCCGCGCTCTACACGCAGCCGCAGGACGAGGTGGCGCGCGTGACGGCCGCCTTCCACCAGGCTGGCGAGGCGGTGGAGGCGCTGTACGCGCGCTGGGCGGAGCTGGAGGCGATCGCGGCGGGGTGAGGTGCGGGCGGGGCGACTCCCCGGCCCCAGCGGCTAACGCCGCCGCAACGACAACGCGCCGTCCGCCTTCGTGGACAAGTGCGGGGGCGAGCGTCAGCGTCTTCGGCTGAGGCCGAGAACCGAGATGGGGATGCGGTAGACGTCGCCCGTGCCGCTGCCGATGCCGGCGACGTTGGCGGGGTGGCGCGGCCAGTCGAAGCGCGGGCCCAGCGGGCCGGGATCGCGCCGGGTGCTGCTGAAGTAGAGCCAGCGTCCATCCGGCGAGACGCTCTGGTTGAACTCCAGCGCGGGCGTGTTCACGCCCCGGGGCAGGAGCCGGGCGCGCTGCCACACGCCGTTCCTTCGCTCGCTGACGTACAGGTCGTACCCGCCCACGCTGTCCGCCCGGGCCGCCCCGCTGAAGATCAGGTAGCTCTCGTCGGGGGCGATCCACGGCTCGATCTCCGATCCCGCCGTGTTGATGGAGTCGCCCAGGTTCTCCGGGGGCTGGTAGACGCCGTCCACCAGCCGCGACACCCACAGGTCGTTCTGCCCCTTTCCCCCGCGCCGGGCCGCGCCGAAGTAGAGGTTGCCGCCGGCGGAGAGCGACGGCGACCACTCCGTCGCGGGGGTGTTGGCGGGTGCGTCCAGGTGGCGCGCCTCGCCCCACTCGCCGCCGGGGCCGCGTTCGGCGTACCAGATGTCGTAGGAGGGGCGCGGCGTGGTGGCGGTGTCGCCCGGCAGCGGGCGATTGGAGATGAAGTACACGGTACGCCCGTCACGGGTGATGTGGGGATCGGCGTTGCTCCACTCCCTGGCGAACGCCGGCACCCGCGGCGCGCTCCACCGCCCGCCCCGCTCCCGGCGCGTCTCGAAGATCTGGAAGGTGCTGAACTCGTCGTCCGCCCGGCAGAAGAGCGCCGAGCGCCCGTCCGGCGCCCAGGCGACGAAGAAGTCCCACGCCCCCGTGCTGAACAGCCCCGCCCCGAAGAGCTCCGGCCGGACCGCTGCCGGCGCGCGCCTGCCGACGAATGCGGAAAGGAGCACGGCCGCGACCAGGAGCGTGGAGGCGATTCCACACCGGGTGAGTCGGCG
>DATAAG010000057.1:0-6875 GCA_036260235.1 Longimicrobium sp. | reverse complement strand
CGATCAGAAGCCGCTCCGGGGCACGTGCCCCGGAGCGGCTTCTGATCGATCGGCGACACGTGTCAGGCGACGGCCCTCAGGTTCGGCTCACCATACTCGCGTCGCAGGCTTTCGAGAACGCGATCGCCCAGTGCGGGATCGCTCCGGCGTTCCGCGGCGTATCGCTCGTCCATCACCTCGTGGATCGACCGGTGATAGGGCTCGATCTCTGCGTCCGTCAGACGCTCCAGCGGTTTGCCAGTCCGCTCTTCGATCTCGGTGAGCAGTTGCGCGGCCACGTCCACAGACTCGGGGAACGTCGGGTTGCCGGGACGGACGGGAAGCCATCGCCGCCAGTCGGGGATGAACTCTCGTTCCCTCATGCGCAGCCCCGCAAAGTAGACCGCCTCGGTCGCAACCTCACGCTTCACGGTACGTAGCAGGTCGAACATCGTCACACCTTCAGTTCGAGGACATCGAAACAGTCGCGTGGCAGCGCCTCCAGACGATATTCCACAGAAAGAGGATGCGCGCGTTCGCGGACGGCAGCCTCAACAATCATACCCTTCACCCGGTGGTAGGGAATCACGTAGAGCACCGGCCTGAAGTCGCTCGGATCAGCCCGGTTGATGGTGTCCTCGATGTCTCCCCATTCCGCCGCGCCGATCACGCCGGCAGCGCGCTTTGCCCCGGCTCCGCGCATGATGCCGTCCCGCTTGTCCTGCAACAGCTTGCTGTGCTGCTCGCCGCGTTCCACCTCGTCCAGCAGCAGGCGGTAGAGATCCGCCGGGCTCGAGCTCGGCGGGATTTTGACGTGCGACTCCGCGTTGCGTCCATCATACACGGGACTGCACCAGGCGAAGTGCACGCCGCCGTAGTACCGCTCCGCGATGGCCCACGCGATCCAGGTATTCGTGGAGTACAGGATGAGCGGCTCTTTCATCAAATGCAACCGGCGAGTGGTTCGTGTGCAGGTACATCAAGGTGAACAGAAGGTACAACGCTCTCGCACAAGGTACCAAACCACGACCCGCCAGCGGCTGGACCACTTTTTCGACCACATTGCATCCGGCACGACCCGGTTGATCCCACGTTGATCACGCCGTATCATCCCGCTTCCGGCGCGTGGACCTGGGGAGATGGGACCAACGTGAAGATCCTGCTGGCGGTCGGAGGGGTGGCATGCGCGTGTTTCTGAGCTGGGCCGGCGAGCGGAGCAGGGCCGTCGCGGCCGCGCTCCACGACTGGCTCCCGGACGTGCTGCACTTCGTGGAGCCCTGGATGTCGGACTCCGACATCCACGCCGGCCAGCGCTGGGCGAGCGTCGTCGCTGCGGAGCTGGAGCAGACCCACTTCGGGATCATCTGCGTCACCGACGAGAACCGGAACGCGCCGTGGCTCCTCTTCGAGGCGGGCGCGCTCTCGAAGTCGCTCGCCGAAGCAACGGTGGTCCCGCTGCTGCTGGACGTCGCGTTCACTGACATCAGCGGCGGTCCGCTCGGCCAGTTCCAGGCGAAGAAGCTGGACCGGCAGGGCTGCTACGAGCTCGTGGCCTCCATCAACGCACACTCCGGCAACGGCATCCCGGATTCGCGCGTGTCCCGGGTGTTCGAGCGCTCATGGCCGGATCTGGAGCGGTGGCTGGAGCGGATTCCCGCCGAGCCCGACGGCGTGGGGAAGAGGCGCCACCGGCCGGCCAACGAGGTCCTGGAAGAGCTCTCGCTGGGCATGCAGCGCATCGAGAGCCGGCTGAGCGTCCCGGAGACGGCGCGATCCGGGGATGACGACGAAGTCCTGGAGGAGCTCTCGCTCGGGGTACAGCGCATCGAAAGCCGGCTGAGCGCCCTGGAAACGACGCTGTCCGCCGGCGCCGGTGACTGGCCGGCCCGGGGGCAGACCGCCGACCTCTCCAGGGTGCCCGTCAGCGTCATCCGCGAAGCCATCGGGCGGGCGACCATGAACCACTCGCTGCGCGGCGTCGCCAGGCAGATCGGGATGTCACCCTCGGGCGTGCAGCACTTCCTGGCGGGCGCCCAGCCGTACGCCCCCACGCTGCGAAGGCTGAACCGGTGGTACGCGCAGTACGTGGCCGGTGGGCGGACGCGCGGGCCCGATCGCCTGGAGTTGCTGACCTTTTCGGGCGGCGACCACGGCAGGGACGAGAACGGCGGGGAACCGGACCATTCCGCGGACACCGAATGAAGATCCTGGTGGTGGGCAACGGGGGGCGCGAGCACGCGCTGCTGTGGAAGCTGCGGCGCGACGCGCCGGACGCGGAGCTGTTCGTCACGAAGGCCAACGGGGGGATGGAGGGGCTGGCCCGGTCCGTCCCGCTGGCCCCCGGCGAGCTGCAGGCGCTGGCCGGCTGGGCGGAGCAGAACGCCGTGGACCTCACCGTCGTGGGCCCCGACAACCCGCTGGCGGACGGCATCGTCGACCACTTCACCACGCACGGCCTCCGCGTCTTCGGCCCCACCAGGGCGGCGGCGCAGATCGAGTCCTCCAAGGCCTTCGCCAAGGCGCTCATGCAGCGCCACGGCATCCCCACCGCCGCCTTCCAGGTCTTCGACGATCCGGCCGCCGCCGAGGGGTACGTCCGCGAGGTCGGCGGCCCGCTCGTGGTGAAGGCGTCCGGGCTGGCCATGGGCAAGGGCGTCATCGTCTGCGACGACGCCGCGCAGGCCGTGGCCGCGGTGCGGGAGATGATGGAGGGCGCCGCGTTCGGCACGGCGGGGGCGCAGGTGGTGGTGGAGGAGCGGATGACGGGCGAGGAGCTCTCCGTCTTCGCCCTCACCGACGGCGAGAACGTGGTGACCATGCCCGCGTCGCAGGACCACAAGCGCGTGGGCGAGGGCGAGACCGGGCCCAACACCGGCGGAATGGGCGCCTACGCCCCCGTCTCCATCGCCACGCCGGAGCTGATGGCGCGGGTGGAGGCGGAGATCCTGCGCCCCGCCGTCGCCGCCATGGCCGCGGAGGGGCACCCCTTCCGCGGCCTCCTCTACGCGGGGCTGATGGTCACCGCCGGCGGGCCGAAGGTGGTGGAGTTCAACGCCCGCTTCGGCGACCCGGAGACGCAGGCGCTCCTTCCCCTCCTCCACTCCTCGCTCCTGGAGCCCATCCGCGCCATCGCCAGCGGCGAGTCGGTCGCCGGGACGGTGCTGGAGTGGAGCCCCGGCGCCGCCGCCACCACCGTCCTCGCCTCCGCCGGCTACCCCGGCGACCCCGTCACCGGCGTCCCCATCCGCATCCCCGCGGAGGTGGAGCGGAGGGAGGACGTCGTCCTCTTCCACGCCGGCACGCGCAGGACGGAGGAGGGCGGGCTGGTGACCTCCGGCGGCCGCGTCCTCGCCGTCACCGCGCTGGCGCCGACCGTGGCCGAGGCGGCGGAGCGCAGCCGCGCGGCGGCGGAATCCATCACCTTCGACGGCCGGCACTACCGCCGCGACATCGGCTGGCGCGAGATCCGGCGGGCGGCGGCCCATGCCTGAGCTCCCGGAAGTCGAGACCATCGTCCGCGACCTGGCGCGGCTCCTTCCCGGCTCCACCGTCCGCGGGGTGGAGGTGCTGCGCCCGGACCTGATCGACGGCGACACGCCGGAGGGGTTCGCGAAGCGGGTGCGGGGGCGCCGCATCGCCGGCGTCGCGCGCCGGGCCAAGAACATCGTCATCGGCCTGGGCGACGGCCGGCTGCTGGTGAACCTGGGGATGACGGGGCGCCTGCTGGTCACCCGCGCGAAGGACGAGGAGCCCACGCACCTGGGGGTCCGCTTCTCCCTGGACCGCGGGCGCGAGCTGCGCTACCACGACGTCCGCCGCTTCGGCCGCCTGTGGACGATGACCGAGGCCGAGTGGCGCGCGTGGGAGGGCGGGCTGGGGGTGGAGCCGCTCTCCGGGGACTTCTCCGACGAGTGGCTGCGCGAGCACGCCGCCCGCTCGCGGGTGGCCATCAAGAGCTGGCTGATGGACCAGGCGCGCGTGGTGGGGGTGGGGAACATCTACGCCAGCGAGGCCCTCTTCCGCGCCGGCGTGGACCCGCGCCGCCCCGCCAGCGCGCTGTCGCCAGAGGAGCTTTCCCGCGTCCGCCAGGGAGTGCGCCAGGTGCTGCGCGAGGCCATCGAGCACCGCGGCACCACCTTCCTGGACTACCGCGACGCCCGCGGCGAGGAGGGCGCCTTCGCGGCCCGGCTCAGGGTGTACGACCGCGAGGGGCAGCCGTGCACGGTGTGCACCTCGCCGGTACGGCGCGTGGTCCAGGGGGGCCGCTCCACCTTCTTCTGCCCATCGTGCCAGCGCTGAAGGAGCGGCGTGGCCCAGTTTTGCGCCACCACGCGTGACGAATGTCTGGTCTTTTTCGTCGGCTTGATTATTATTTGAGCATCTGCATCAGTTCATTTCCCTCCCCATGCGCTCTCCCGAACAGCCCAGGACCATGCAAGCAAGAAAGTTCCGCGTACCTCAGCGCAAAACGCAGCGCCGCTGGCGCGTCCCCCCCGCCCTCAAGCGCGGAGACGAGATCTTCGAAGGGCTGGGCGTGCTGGACGAGGTGTCTGGCGAGCGAGGGCTGGTGCTGTGGCAGTCCCTACGTGACTCGCTGCTCTGGGCCGACGCGCAGGAAGAGGAGCGCGCCGCCCTCTTCTCGCCCGACGCCGAGCGCGCGCGGCTCGCGATGATCATGGCGGCCCAGCCCGGGCCGGAGCTGGAGGAGCCGCTGTCGGTGCTGGCCCGCATGCTGGGCGAGCCCGCCGGGGTTCCCGAAGAGGTGGTGGGGCTGGCCTGCCGCCGCATCTCGCAGTGGGCGGACGACGAGGGGCTGCTGGCCACGGCGCTGGCGTTCGCGCAGGCGGCCGCCACCGTGACCCCGGGCGACCCCTCCGCGGCGTTCATCGTGGGCAAGCTGGCCCGCCGCCGCGCGGAGTACGCGCGCGCGGAGACCTGGCTGCGGCGCACCATCGCGCTGGCGCGGCAGATCGGCGACTGGGCCACCTACGCGCAGGCGTTCCTGGGGCTGGGCAGGATGTACATGCAGCGCGGCAACCTGCCGGCGGCGCGTCGCCTCCTCGTCCGCTCCGTCCGCGCCGCCCAGCGCAACAGCCTGCACGACATCGAGGGGATGGGCCTGCACGACCTGTTCGGCGTGGCGGTCGAAGCGGGCCGCCCGGAAGATGCGCGCGAGCTCGCGCGGGCGGCCTTCCTGGCGTACGGCGAGCACAACGCTTCGCTGCCCCGCCTGGCGCAGGACATCGCCTACTGGTGGATCACCCAGGGCGAGTTCGCCCGCTCGCTCCCCGTGCTGCGCTCGGTGCTGCCGCACCACCCGCAGCCCTTCGACCGGCTGACGGTGCTGGGCAACATCGCCCGCGCGGCCGGCGGGCTGGGCGACCGCGACGCGTTCCGCGACGCGTGGAACGAGTGCCACGACCTGCTGCTCACCGCGTCGGTGGACGAGCGCGCCGCCCAGGCCCTGCTGGACCTGGCGCACGGCGCGGCCAGCCTGGCGCTGTGGGACAAGGCGGAGCGGGCCGCGCGCGAGGCGCTGGAGATCGGCGCACGGCGCCACGAGGCCAAGATCCGCCTGGCCGCCGAGGCGCTGCTCGACTCCGTCCGCCACCACCGGTCGGTGGAGGTGCACCGGGCCGCCAAGCGCGATTCGTACGCGGCGGCCGAGGCGGAGTTCGCCGACGAGCTGGTGCGGTCGCTGGCGGCGGCGGGCGCGCAGCCGGCCTGAGCCGCTCGCCGCCAGAGAAGAGGAGGGGGTGTGGCGCCACGCCACACCCCCTCTCCTTTCCTCCCCCGCACACCCGGCACCGGCGGAGCTCGGGGAGATCTTACCAGATCCGGAAAAGAAAAAACCTCACGCAGAGCCAGCAGAGTCCGTCCCCTGCACGGATCGAACTCTGCTCACGCTGCTGACGCTGCGTGAGGCATTCCCGTTCAGGATCTGGCATGAGCGACAGGCTCTCATACCGGATCTTCCGGCCGGTCGGGAAGAAACACGGTTCCACACAGAGGGCGCAGAGCCGCGGAGGAATGCTTGCCTGCGACCCTGCGTCTGCGCGCGAGGCCGTTCTGGCGGCGCTGACGTGATCGAATCCGGATCCGGGGCGCCTGGCGGAAAGCCGGACGACCCGTCATCCCCCGATCGACCCCACCAGCCCGCTGGGCGTAGCCTCGGAGTCGGACTCGGATTGCGTTTCGGATTCGGGCGCGGGCGCAGTGGAACTGCTGCTCGCGGCGGGAGTCAGGGCTGCGGGCTCCGGTGCGGTGACGTCGCCAGAGCAGGCCGCGGCGGCCATCGCGATGACCGCGGCGAGGAAGAAGCGCGTGGTTTTCATAGCAGGGTCCTTTGCGTGGGGGCTACGGGCCGGGGAAGATGACAGGCAAGATAATGCGCGCCGAGCGATTTGACTACGCCTTGGTTACCTGATAACGCTCTCTTCGCGACTTCCCGGCCCCGCGAATCCTGGCAGGCATTGGCCGAATCGCAGCGAAAGTGCGCGCAGTAGGCGCCGGCCCTGCCCGTGCCGGAGGGGCGCGGAAGCGCATCTGTTACATTTACCGACTGTTTCTGCAACGGAAAGGTTTTCTCGAACCGGCAACGGATGCCGGGATCGCGCGCCGGGCCGTGGCGGGGGCGGGCGTCTCCCTTTCGCTTGGCGCCGCCGCGCGCTAGGTTGGGCAGAAGGTTCGGCTTTTGTTCACCGCCGCGCGTCCGCCGCATTGAAGTCCATCTCCGCGCACCCGCTCCGCGCGATTGCCCGTCAGGCGCGCAACGTCCCCGGCGTGTACCGCATGCTGGGGCACGACGGCGAGGTGCTGTACGTGGGCAAGTCCAAGAGCCTGCGCACCCGCCTGCTCTCCTACTTCCGCGCCCGCCGGGGCGAGAAGCAGCACCG
>DATAAG010000056.1:0-10800 GCA_036260235.1 Longimicrobium sp. | reverse complement strand
GCTCGAGCGGCGGCACCGGCGGGTCGGGGACCGGCGGGTCGTCCGGGACGGGCGGGTCCGGCACCGGCGGCTCGGGCTACGGCGCCAGCAGCGGCTCCGGCACGCACTGGCCGGAGATGACGGACGACACCAAGCGCAACGACCCGCCGATGGAGCACGGCGGCGGATCGCGCCAGGGCGACCCGAACCTGTAGGGTTCGGCGGGTCCGGCAGAACGATGCGCGCCGGGCACATCGCCCCGCGCGCATTCGTGTGTCCCCCGCCGGCAACCGGTCTTCAGCCGAACGCGCGGATCAGCGTCGCGAGGATGGCCATCGCGGCGCAGGTGACGATCACGCCCTGGGCGGCGCGTGCCGCCCAGCGGAGCGCGATGGACTCCCGCCATTCCTCCTCGTCGCGCGGAACCGCCGCGATCCCGATCAGCAGGCCGGCAACCAGGCCGCCGGCGTGCGCGGCGTTGTCGATGAACCGGTACGCCACCAGCCCCACCAGCCCGATGAACGCGATGTTGATCAGCAGCGCGCGCAGAGAACCCTCGGGCATACGCTGCCGGCGCCGGTAGGCCATCACCGCGAGGAATCCGAACATCCCCATCAGCCCGCCCGAGGCGCCCACGGAATCCCCGTGCGGCGGCAGCGCGATGCTGCTGAATCCACCCGCGATGGCCGCCACGAGAAAGACCAGGGGTACGTACGACCGCACCCCGCGCGTCTCCATCGTGCGCCCCAGGCTCTCCAGCGCGCCGAAGTTCATCCAGAAGTGCATCACCCCGCCGTGCAGCATGGGCGCCGTCAGCAGCCGCCACCAGTGGCCCGCGAGCACCGCCTCGCGCGACACCGCTCCCGCCTCCACCGACGCGTCCAGGAACAGGATCTGGCACACCCCCACCGCGGCGATGCAGCCCATGATCGACCGGGTGGCCGGGATGGGCTGCAGAGCCTCGTAGTGCTGCTCCACGAGGGCGTCGAAGTCGCGCCGGACCGCTTCGGAGTCCAGCTGCTCCGCCGCCGTTGCACGCCGGTGGACGCTCAGGGCCAGCAGCCCCAGCAGTCCGCCGATCACGACCATCAACAGCACGGCCACGAGCGGAGCGACCAGGAACAGCAGCAGGTCCAGCAGGGCGAACACGGCGAGCGCGGCATAGACGGTCCGCAACTCGCGGCGCGCGGAGGCCGCCGGGGACTGCCGCATCGCCTCCAGCAGGAAGGGCACCTCCCACGGCGGTACCATCTGCTCGGAGCCGGGTGTCCAGACCAGTGAGGGGAGCGCCTGCGTCCGGGCAAGGTGCAGCAGCGTCTCGCGCGAGCTGGGCACCGGCTCGCCGCGTGCGGACAGAAAGCCGTATGGCACGCCCGCGGGAGCGGGACGCGGCGGAAACAGCTCCGCCCAGCTGCGTGGCAGCGCCGGCGCGGCCGTGTCCTCCGTCGGCGTGGAGTGTTCCGCAGGCTGGTCCAGTGGCAACGACTGGCCGGTCATCGCTTCTCGGAGTTGCTGGTGTACGCCGCCGTTGGCGGGCACGGTGCCATGCAGGCGCATGGCGGGCATCCTGTGGGGCGCGCAAGCAAAGACGTGGCAACGGGATGCGGCGTTCCATCCCCGGCGGCGGGCCGGACGCGCCCAGGTGCCGGATGGGGGCGGCCGTGCCCCCGGTCGGGGCGCGCAGGGGCCAGGCGCACCCCCCGGACGGGGCGCGCGACCCTACCCGGCTCCCAGCGTGGCGAAGACCGCCAGCGCGGCGGACGCGAAGAGGACGATCGTCGAGGCGAGGCCGGCCCAGCGGAGCACGGGGCCGGGCTCCGGCCACACCGACTCGCCCGGCGGCACGACCATCATCCCGAGCACCAGGCCGGCCAGCAGCCCACCCGCGTGCGCGGCGTTGTCGATGAACTGGTAGGCCACGATCCCCATGAGCGCGATCAGGCCGATGTTGATCATCAGGCTCTTCAGAAAGCCTTCCGGCAGGTGCTGCCGCCGCCGGTACGCCATCACCGCCAGGAACCCGAACATCCCCATCAGCCCGCCCGACGCGCCCACGGACCGGCCGTGCGGCGGCAGGTACAGGCTGGCCAGGCCGCCCGCGAGCGCCGTCACCAGGAAGACGACGGGCACCCACGGCCGCTGTCCGCGCAGCTCGATCACCCCGCCCAGGCTGATGAGCGCGGAGAAGTTGAACCAGAAATGGATGATGCCGCCGTGCAGCATGGGCGCGGTCAGCAGCCGCCACCACTGGCCCTGCGCCACCGCCTCCGCGGAGAGCGCGCCCGCGTCCAGCGACCGGGCGAAGGCGAACACCTGCACCGCCGCCACCACGGCGATCGCCGCGGCGACGGCATAGGTGCTGGTGAGCGGCTGATCCTCCCCCTCCTCCTGCTGTGCCTGCTCCTGCTGCTGCTGCTGTTGCTGTGCCAGCCAGGTATCCACCTGGCGCTGGAAATCCGCCGGCGTGAGCTGCCGCGCCCGGGCGCGCCGCGCCAGCACGCTGACGGCCACCCACCCGCCGATGACGATGGTGAGCGCCAGCGCCATGCTGGAGTCCAGCAGCAGCCAGAACGCCAGCAGCACGGCCCCCGCGCCCGCCAGCACCAGCCGCCGCTCCCGGTACGCCTCCTCGTCGATGCTGTCGCGCAGGGCGTCCAGCAGGAACGGCACTTCCCACGGCGGCACCATCTCCGCCGTATCCGGCGCCCACACCAGCGGCGGCAAGGGGCGCCGGTGCGCCAGCCGCAGCAGTTCCTCGCGCGAGCTGGGCACCGGCTCGCCCTGCGGGGAGAGGTAGCCGTAGTCCGCGCCCGGCGGCTTGGGGCGCGGCGGAAACAGCTCCGCCCAGGTGCGCGCCGCGCCGGCGTCGTCCGCCGACGTGCCCCCGCGCTCCTCCTCGTGCACTCCGTTCCGCTGGTTGAAGCTCACCGCTGATCCCCTGTCGCTCGTCCTTTTCGCCACCGCCAGAATCATAACCCTGCGGCCGGGCTGCGGCACCCGAGCCGCTCATCGCAGACGTAACGAACTCGCCCCGCACTGCCAGGCCGGTGCAGTGCGGGGCGAGTCGGGATCCAAACTGGGTCCAGGCAATCAGACTGCGGCAGCGGGGCGCGGGTATATGCTCGTGGGTACACGGCTGACGGAGCGGGCGTCCGCGTTACGCTGGTACCTGGTGATCAGGTCGCGGGGGCGTTCGTACTGCAGTTCCAGTTGCGGCGGCGACGAAAGGCACGGTCGCGGCATTGGCGGTGACTCCCCCGCTTCTGTATAGCTCTGCAGGAAGGCGGCGAGCGCCTCCCAAAACAGGGCCTCGACTTCGTCCTCAGTGCGCCCCGCCACGACAAACCCCGGCAGTTCCTCAATACGCAGCGAAAGGTACTCCCCGTCGTCGTCGTGGTTCTCGCGTACGATGGTCCACGGCATCCGGAGGTATTCCGCGAGGGTCATTGCGATGGGCCTTCTCCCTGGGTGGGGTGGGGTGTCGGGATGCTGTCGATTGCTTTCACGACTTCCTTTGCATACACCGGAAGAACCGTTCCTGATCCGGCATCGACGAGTCCGACACGAACTCCGGAGGGATGCTTGAAGACGCGGTGACTGCCTCCCTTGCTATCCGTGGTGAAATCGTACTGTTCCAGAATAGACTTCAACTCGTCGTAGCGCCAGCCTTTCGGGTTTGCGCGGAGCTCGGCAAGTCGCTTTTGGGCTCGCGACATCCGGATCAACTCTCCTCGGCGCTCTTTGATTCGACAGACAGCGGCACCGACAGAATGTGTTCGCCGTCCATATATACGTAAAAGTCATAGTCCCCAAACACGGGGAAGACTGTCTCCGCAAATTCAGCGATGAACTGCGCAACCAGCGGACGGCCCGGTCCGACGATGCCAAAACGTATTGCGAGAGGATCGGTTCGCGGGATGACTACGCCGCCGTCCGCATCTACGCACGCTACCTGTATCTTGTGATCGGTGCCGTACGTTACGCGCGCGGCGAACTTCACGTACAGAAAGAGGCTTGGGTGTGTGGCTGGTAGCTTGGACGCAATGATTCTGTCGAAGACGCCGAGGATGAAGAGTTTCCCATCCTGCGAAAGCTCCACACGCTCGGCAAGGAGGGCGGCTGTAACCTCAAGCGGCTTCGCGGGGTCTGGCGGTGAGGTCAACACGTTGAGCGAGCTTCGGTTAGTTCATCTCTTGCGGCTGGTGCGGCACATGCCAGGACTGGAGGCTCCCGGTCCGACCTGACAGTGTCGCGTCCAGGTTTACGTCGATCCGGCGCGGGATCTCCTGTGCCTCCTCCACATTCATCGGGAAACCTTCGCCGAAGATTAGAACATCGGTGTCTTGGATCGCAACCTGGCGGTCGGATGATTCGTCTCCGAGCCGGTTGCGCGACTCGCGTCACGGATGCGGCACTGTCGGCGATCAGGACGCGAAGTGCGGCCGTATCCGGGGGAGCAGCAGACCGCCAAGCGGCGCTGAAAACGCAGGGCTGTCCTCCTCGCGATCAACGCTGTGCGCACGTGCCCACGTGTCCCGCGGGTGTGGATGCCCGGTGGCCAGCACCTGCGCAGTGAGCCGGCAGTTGTTGCGCTTGCGTGCTGCCGGCAGGGGGCGGACTCCTGTGCCGCGGCCGGGAGTACAGCGGTGAACGCGGCAGCGAGTGAGGCGGCGAAAATGGCGGTCCATTGGCTGATTTCCTCTTGGGCGCGCGTGAACCACTCATCTTCCCGTCCTGCCTCTTCAGCGTAGACTCCCGCCGCCCTCGTACCAGCACGCAATTCACAGGTTCTCATTCTTCCATCCCTGCAACTGCCGGCAATCCCTGTTCCCTGGGTCATGCGCAAACGGCGGCGGGCGCGTAGATTGGACGGCGAGCGCCGCGCGGCACGACAGCGCGGCCGGCACCACCCACATCCCGCGGCACCCCATGAGCATCGCCGAGATCTTCGAGACCATGGAATACGGCCCCGCGCCGGAGAGCGCCTCGCCGGCGGTGCGCTGGCTGGACGAGCACGGGCGCCGGTTCGGGCACTTCATCGACGGCGAGTGGCGGGACCCCGCCGAGGGCGAATACTTCGAATCCATCAACCCCGCCACCAACAAGCCGCTCGCGCAGGTGGCGCAGGGGGGCAGGGCCGACGTGGAGGCGGCGGTGCGCGCGGCGCGGGCCGCGCTCCCCGCCTGGCAGGCACTGGACGGCCACGGCCGCGCGCGGTTCCTGTACGCCATCGCGCGGCACGTGCAGCGGCACTCGCGGCTGTTCGCCGTCCTGGAGTCGATGGACAACGGCAAGCCGATCCGCGAGTCGCGCGACATCGACATCCCGCTGGTGGCCCGGCACTTCTACCACCACGCCGGCTGGGCGCAGCTGATGGAGACCGAGCTCCCCGGCTACAAGGGGATCGGCGTCGTGGGGCAGATCATCCCCTGGAACTTTCCCCTGCTGATGCTGGCGTGGAAGATCGCGCCGGCGCTGGCGATGGGGAACACGGTGGTGCTCAAGCCGGCGGAGTTCACCTCGCTCACGGCGCTGCTCTTCGCGGAGATCTGCCGCGACGCGGGACTGCCGCCGGGCGTGGTCAACATCGTCACGGGCGACGGGCGCACGGGCGCGGCCATCGTGGAGCACCCGGACATCGACAAGATCGCCTTCACGGGATCCACCGAGGTCGGGCGGATCATCCGCGTGGCCACGGCGGGGACGGGGAAGAAGCTCTCGCTGGAGCTGGGCGGCAAGTCGCCCTTCATCGTCTTCGACGACGCGGACCTGGACAGCGTGATCGAGGGCGTGGTCGACGCCATCTGGTTCAACCAGGGGCAGGTGTGCTGCGCGGGGAGCCGCATCCTGGCGCAGGAGGGGATCGCGGAGAAGCTGACGCAGCGGCTGCGCGAGCGGATGGAGACGCTGCGCGTGGGCGACCCGCTGGACAAGGCGGTGGACATCGGCGCCATCGTGGCCCCCGTGCAGCTGCAGAAGATCACGGAACTGGTGCGGCAGGGGCAGGAGGAGGGCGCGACCATGTGGCAGCCGTCGTGGAGCTGCCCGCAGGAGGGATGCTTCTTCCCGCCCACGCTCTTCACCGACGTGGCCCCGTCGTCCACGGTGGCGCAGGTGGAGATCTTCGGCCCGGTCGTCGTGCTGATGACCTTCCGCACGCCGGCGGAGGCGGTGGCGCTGGCCAACAACACGCCGTACGGCCTGGCCGCCAGCGTGTGGACGGAAAGCATCAACCTGGCGCTGGACATCGCGCCGAAGGTGCAGGCGGGGACGGTGTGGATCAACAGCACCAACCTCTTCGACGCGGCGTCGGGATTCGGGGGGTACCGGGAGAGCGGCTTCGGGCGCGAGGGCGGGCGCGAGGGGCTGTGGGAGTACGTGAAGCCGGCGTGGGAGGCGCACGGGAAGAACGGCGGATCCGCGCGCAAGGCGGAGCCCAGGACGAAGGCGCCCAGGGCGGAGAAGGGGCGCAGCGGCGGCGGGCCCGCGCTGCCGCCCATCGACCGCACCGCCAAGCTGTACATCGGCGGCAAGCAGGCGCGACCGGACAGCGGCTATTCGATGCCCGTCCACGGCGCCGGCGAGCGGCTGCTGGGCGACGTGGGGCTGGGGAACCGCAAGGACGTGCGCAACGCGGTGGAGGCGGCGCACAGGGCCAAGGGGTGGGGCGGCACGGCGCACAACCGCGCGCAGGTCATCTACTACCTGGCGGAGAACCTGGCCGCGCGCACGGACGAGCTCGTCCGCCGCATCGCGCAGATGACGGGCGACGAGGCGGGCGCGGAGCGCGAGGTGGACGCCAGCATCCGGCGGCTGTACACGTACGCGGCGTGGGCGGACAAGTACGACGGGCAGGTGCACGCCACCCCCATCCGCAACGTGACGCTGGCGATGAACGAGCCGATCGGCGTGATCGGCGTCGCCTGCCCGGACGCGGCGCCGCTGCTGGGCTTCGTCTCCACGGTCGTCCCGGCGATGGCCATGGGGAACGCGGTGGTGGCCATCCCCTCGGAGCGCTGGCCGCTGGCGGCGACGGACTTCTACCAGGTGCTGGACACCTCCGACGTGCCCGGCGGGGTGGTGAACATCGTCACCGGACGGCGCGACGAGCTGGTGGAGACGCTGGCCGCGCACGACGACGTGGACGCGGTGTGGTACTTCGGGGGCGCGGAGGGGAGCACGCTGGTGGAGCGGCTTTCCGCCGGCAACATGAAGCGCACCTGGGTGAGCTACGGCCGCGAGCGCGACTGGTTCGACGCGGAGCAGGGCGAGGGCCGCGAGTTCCTGCGCAACGCCACCCACGTCAAGAACATCTGGACGCCGTACGGAGAGTAAGGTTTCAGCATTGTGCTTGCTCCCGGGTCTACGGACGAGAGGAGGCAAGCCATGCTGGATCTGCTGTTCGTGCGCGAGGATGAGGATGGCCTCTACATCCGGCTTCCGGCGGATGTCGCCGCTCGGCTGGATGCGCGGCCCGGCGAGCGAGTGGAGTTGACGGAGGTGGAGGGTGGGTTCGTTCTTTCGCCGGTCCCGTAGCCGGACCCGGAGGAGGAGCGGCGCGAGCTAGTCATACGCCGTTTGCAACTCGACCGCCGCTGCCCTGGTCTGGCTGCTTCCGTTCTGTCAAACCCTTCCAGAGTGAGCTAATCCCAAGCGTCACCACAGCGATTGCCATAGCGCCAAGCAGCCACTTGTTCATGTCGTAGACACGATTCACGTCTGCGCGCAGAGCCTCATAATACTGCGTCTGTGCCGCACGGACGTTTTCAAGATCGCGGCGTAGAAGCGGCACCTCAAGGGCGCGGGCGGGATCGGCACCAATGGCGGTCTCAAGACGCAGTTGTCGCTTCTGCAAATCTTCAACGGCCACGGTTAAGCGATTAATCCGCACTCCCAGTTCGGAGCCAGCCGGGGCTCTTGCTAGTGCGGCAATTTGGTCCCGAGTGCGCTGTAGCTCCGCGCGGATTGACGCGATCTCTTCACGATCTTTCTCAGCGGACTGGGTGGGTTCGGGGATTGGTGGCTCCAACATTCCGAAGTTGAGCGTTAGAACTACCGCGCCAGCCGCGACCAAAACGCTGATAACGGCTAGAATCTCGCCAAAGCGCCTGTGGGTGGTTACAGACGCAAGTCCGACGAGGAGCAGCAGACCCAAGACTATGGAGGTGAGCAGCATGGACTGATTCTGAATGAGTTAGCCGCTGGACGAGGTCTGAAGTTTGTGTGGTTCTATAACATTTGACAATCTTTTTCTTGTAAGCGCAGGAACTCCTGCGGCGGGTGGAGTTGATCGGGCCTCCATCGGACACCGCCGCGCGGGACGTGGTACACGTACAACTAGTAGCTCATTCGGCTCATTCGGCACGTCAGGTGCCCAGGGCGATGTCGCGCAGGTAGTCGAAGGGGTAGATGCCGGTGCGGTGGCCGTCGCTCCAGTCGAAGCGCAGGGCGTACTCGCCCACGTACTCCACCGACAGCGGATGCACGTCCATCGGCACCAGCGCCGGGTTCAGCAGGGGGCGGCCCGTCATCTCCTCCACGCACCCGGCGCAGGGGCACATCAGCCGCAGGTAGCGCGGCGAATAGTCCGACACCGCGCCGTCCTTCCAGCGGATGCGCAGCTGCTCGCCGTCGTCCGTGGGGCCGACCTCCACCGGGGTGGTCTCGTCGCTCACGGCGCCACGGTGAAGGGGGCCGTGACGCGCGTGTTCTCCCACTCGATCGCCAGCACGCCCCCGCCGCCGCACTCGTCGGGCTCGACGCTGAGCGTCAGCTGCTCCACCGGCGGGCCGGGGGTGCGCCGCGACTGCACCGGGATGCGCGCCAGGTCCTGCGCGGGATCGTACACCGTTCCCCACTGCCCCGTCTGGCGGTTGATGATCAGCTGCCATCCATCCTGACCGGGGATGCTCCACAGCGTGTAGCTCCCCGCCGGCACGCGCGTGTCGCCGAACATCAGGTCGCGGTCGGTGCGAAAGTGCGTGGCCTCGTTGGCGCCGGTGCGCCACACCTGCCCGTACGGCACCACCTGCCCCACGATCCGCCGCCCGCGCATGTACGGCCGGCCGTACGCCACCGACACGTCCGCGCCGCCGATGCGCCCCACCACCGAGTCGCGCGGCGACAGCGTGCCGAGCCCCTGCCCCGCCCGGTCGCGCGCGGCCCACGCGGCGGCGATGGCGCCGGCGTCCAGCGAAGACACCCGCTCCACGTCCGCCTTGAAGGTGCTCTCCGGGCTGTGCGCGCCCAGCACCCGTCCCTGCGCGTCCACGCGCGCCCGCGTGACGCCGTTGGCCGCGCGGACCAGGAGCGAGTCCGGGCCCCTGCGGATGAAGCTGACCGTTCCGGTCTGCCGCTGCCCCGCCGCGACCACCGGCACGGCGACGGAATCCGCCCCGCGCGCCTGCGCCGCCCGGATCACGGGCTGCGCCAGCCCCCACGCGTTGGCGATCCAGGGGGTCGCGTCCGCCGTGACCGCCACCTTCCCTTCGCGCACGGTGTCGCCGCGCTGGGTGCGCCACCCGGCGCTGTCGGCGCCCATGGTGACCGTCATGGTCTGCGGCAGCAGCTCCGGCGCGGCGGGGATGCGCGTCACCACCTCCAGGCGGGAGATGGTGCCGTCGGGGCGGAGCGTGGCCGTGTAGCTGCGGACGGCGGTGCGCGGCGAGCGCCCGACGATCGTCCCTTCGATGCGGTCGGCAAAGCGGGTGAACTGCTCCACCAGCACGGTGTCGCGTCCCAGGCGCACGACGTATGCGCCGCTCTCCCCCTGCTGCGCGGCGGCGGGAAGGGCGGCCAGCGACAGCGCGAGCGCGGCCAGGGCAGGCGTCTTCATCGGCGGCTCCTGTGCGGGTGGTGCGGATGCGAAGCGTGCGGCGGATCAACGTGCCCGTCCGCGGCGCCGCAGACAAGGGTGCGGCCTTGAAAGTGCGTTAGTGCGTTAGTGCGTGAGTGCGTTCGTGCGTGAGTGCGTTCGTGCGTGAGTGAGGACCGACGGAGGGACCGGATGGCGTACGGGGTGATCCAGTGGGTGGAGGACGGGCGGCGGGTGGCCACGCTGGTGCGCACCCGGAACGGCCAGCCCACCGGCGCCGACGGGGTGATGGACCCGCTGAGCGCCTTCATCGAGGAAACGTCGCCGCGGATGGTGGGGCAGGGGTCGCCCGGCGGGGTGTACCTGGCGCAGCTGTTCGCCGCCCGCGAGGTGCAGGCCGGGCGCGAGATCCGCGTCCTGGGTGGAGCGGGGGAGATGGGAATCACCGCGGAAGAGGTGCAGCGGCTCGAGGGCCCCGGCTTCTTCTACGAGGTCAGCGTCGGCGCGGAAGGCGACCGCCGCCCTCTCTCCGTGCACATGAGTCCTCTCGAGCCGCCGTCGAGGTCGTAGCCGGAAACGGATCGAGCCTCACACGGAGTCAGCAGAGTCAGCGGAGCCAGGTTCTTTTCCTCTGTTGACTCCGCTGACTCCGTGTGAGGCTTCTTTTCTCCCCTGACCTAGCTTGCCGCGGCCAGGGGCATGGCGCGGAGCGGAAGGCTGCCGAGGAACTCCATCACCGCCCGCAGGATGCGGTCGTCGCGGAGCAGGCGCGTGTGGCCCAGCCCTTCGGCGGCGACCAGGCGGCTGCCGCGCCACGCGTCCGCGATGGTCTCCGCGTGCTCCCACGGCACTTCGCGGTCGGCGGGGTCGTGCACCACCAGCGCCGGCACCCGCAGGCACGCCGCCGCGATCCGCGCGTCCAGCGACGCCGGCTCCCGCCCCACGGTGCGCGCGATGTACCGCATCATCCCCTCCGCGCGCGCCTTCGGCAGGCCGATCATCCGCGT
>DATAAG010000055.1:0-4144 GCA_036260235.1 Longimicrobium sp. | reverse complement strand
CCCCGTCTTCGCTCGTTTCTCGCAAAACGGGGCTTCAACTGCTCCGTGAGCGGGCCCACACTCAACGCGCGAACTTCGCGTGGACTCGAAGCCCCGTTCGGCGAGCGTAGCGAGCCGGGACGGGGCTTCTGGCTTTTCCAGCCGCGGGTTTCAACCCGTGGCGGGGGCGCGCGGAGCGAGCCCCGGAGGGACGGTTCACCCCCTCACCCCCTCACCCCACCACCGAATGCCGGAACGATACGACGTAATCATCGCCGGGCTGGGCGCGATGGGGAGCGCGTCCGCGTACCACCTGGCCGCGCGCGGACGGCGCGTGCTGGGGCTGGAGCAGTTCGCGCCGGGGCACACGCTGGGCTCGTCGCACGGCGACAGCCGCATCATCCGCGAGATGTACTTCGAGCACCCGCTGTACGTGCCGCTGGTGCAGCGCGCGTACGAGCTGTGGCAGGCGCTGGAGCGCGACATCGGCGAACCGCTGCTGCACGTCAATGGCGGGCTGATGATCGGCCCGCGCCAGGGGATGCTCGTCACCGGCACACTGCGCAGCGCGGCGGAGCACGGGCTGCCGCACGAGCTGCTGGATCCCCGCGAGGTGCACGCGCGCTTTCCGGCGTTCACGATCCCGGACGATTGGGTGGCGGTGCTGGACCCGCGCGCCGGGTTCCTGCGCCCGGAAGCGTGCACCGAGGCGCACCTGGCCCTCGCCGCGCGGCACGGCGCCGAGCTGCGCTTCGAGGAGCCGGTGGCGGAGTGGGAGCCGGACGGCGACGGCGTGCGCGTCCGCACGGCCAGGGGCACGTACGCGGCGGAACGGCTGCTGCTCACGGCGGGCGCCTGGACGCGGGAGCTGCTGCGCGGCGCGGAGCTGCCGCTGGAGGTGGAGCGGCAGGTGCTGTTCTGGTTCGACCCGCCCGCCGGCGCGGACGACCGCTACGCGCCCGCGCGCTGCCCCATCTACGCCTGGGAGCACACGCCCGGCTTCATCGGCTACGGCTTTCCGCGGCTGGAGAAGGGCGTCAAGGCGGCGCTGATGCACCAGGGCGAGGTGTCCGCCCACCCCCGCGAGGTCCGGCGGACGGTGGCCGATGCCGAGGTGGAGCCGTTGCGGGCGGCGCTGCGGCAGGTCCTTCCGGAGGTCGCCGCGGCGCCGGTGCGGTCCACGGCCGTCTGCCTGTTCACCAACACGCCCGACACCGACTTCGCCATCGGCAGCCATCCCGCGCATCCCCAGGTGCTCGTCTCCACCCCCTGCTCCGGCCACGGCTTCAAGTTCGCCTCCGCCGTCGGCGAGCTGCACGCGGACCTGCTGACCGGCGGCCGCGCGCGCTTCGACCTGGCGCCGTTCCGGCTGGACCGCTTCGGAAGTGCGTTAGTGCGTTAGTGCGTTAGTGCGGTTAGTGCGGAAGTGCTCCGCAGCTATCGACCGATTGGCCTCGCACAGGATCAGCAGAGTGAGCAGAGTCAGGAATCTCGACTCTGATGACTCTGCTGACTCTGTGTGAGGCCTGTTCTTTTCATCATCTACGGAAAAAACCGTTGACGGCGGATTGCGGAAGGGTTAATCTACGGAAGAACCCGTAGCGGAGGCGGCCGATGAACGAGATCAGCTTTACCCCGCGCGAGCTGGACGTGATGAGCATCCTGTGGCGCGGGGGGTCGGGAACGGTGAGCGAGGTGCGCGAGGCGCTGGGCGAGGACCTGGCGTACACGTCCGTGCTCTCCGCCCTGCAGACGCTGGAGGAGAAGGGCTTCGTGCGGCACGAGCCGGAGGGGCGCGCCTACCGTTACTTCCCCACCGTGGCCCCCGAAAAGGCCGGCCGCAGCGCCCTGGCCCGCATCCGCGAAGCCGTCTTCCAGGGCTCGGCGGAGCTGATGTTCGCGCAGCTCGTCAGCGACCGCAGGCTCAAGCGCGAGGAGCTGGAGCGGATGCGCGCGCTGCTGGCGGAGCGCATGGAAGCAGAGGAGGACGCATGATCGCCGCGTGGATGCTGTACGGCCTGCTGGTGAGCGCGATGCTGGCGCTGGGCGCGTGGCTGCTGGAGGGCGCGGTGCGGATGCGCGGCTGGCCCGTCCGCTTCCTCTGGCTCGGCGCGCTGGCCGCGACGATCGCGCTGGTCGCCCTGGTGCCGCTGCGGATGGATGCGCCCGAGCCCGGTCCCGCCCCGGGGATCGACATCCCGCTGGAGCCTCGCGCGGCGGCGGAGACCGGTCCGGACGGACTGGCACAGATGGTCGCGCAGGCGCTGGGTGCGGTCCGCGACGTCCTCGCCTGGCCGCTGCGGCAGGCGGCGGAGATCGGCGACGGCGCCGTGGGCCGTTCGCTCGCGGCGGGATGGGGGATCGTCTCCACCATCCTGCTGCTCGTCGCGGCGGGGACGGCGCTGCGCGTGCGGCGGGCGCGGCGCGCGTGGCCCCGCGCGGAGGTCGCGGGCGAGGCGGCGCGCGTGGCGCCGGGGACGGGGCCGGCGGTGCTCGGCATCTTTCGCCCCGAGATCGTGGTGCCGGCGTGGCTGCTGAAGGCGCCCGAGGACGAGCAGCGGCTGGTGGTGCTGCACGAGCGCGAGCACGTGCGGGCCCGCGATCCACTGGTGCTGGCGGCGGGGTGCGTGGCCGCGGCGCTGCTGCCGTGGAGCCCGGCCGCGTGGTGGATGCTGCTGCGCCTGCGCGCGGCGGTGGAGCTGGACTGCGACACGCGCGTGCTGCGCGGTGGCGTGCCGCGCCGCGCGTACGGGTCGCTGCTGATCGACATGGCCGGGCGCGAGCCCTGGCTGTTCCTGAGCGTGCCGGCGTTCGCCGGCGCGCCGTCCACCCTGGAAAGGAGGCTTCGCGCAATGAACTCTCGTCTGTCCCGCCCTGCCCGCGCGCGTGCCGGCGCGCTCGGCATCCTGGGTGTCGTGCTCCTCGCCGGCGCCTGCGACACGCCGCTCCCCACCAGCGCCGAGGTGGAGCAGATGGACGTGGCCACGCTGGAGGCGCGCACCCTCGAACTGCGGCCGGTGGGCCAGGACCCGAACGTCACGTACTACGTGGACGACAGGCGGGTGACGGCGGAGGAGGCGCACGCGCTGGTCGGCGGCCGCATCGTGCGGATGGAGGTGAGCCGCGGCCGTACGGAGGGCGGAAGCATCGTGCGCATCTACACCACGCCTGGTGAGGGCTCCTCGACGGCTGACGCGGCGGTGCGGCGCGGAAGCACGGGCGCCACCCTGGAGGTGCGCGCGGACCCGGGGCGCAACGGCGCCGCGACGTCGCAGGGCTTCGAGGGGCTGGTGGTGATCGACGGCGTGATCGCGGACCGGAGCGCGCTTGCGCGGCTGGCGCCGGACGGCATCGCGCAGGTCGAGGTGATCAAGGGTGCCGCCGCCACGGCCGTGTACAGCGATCCGCGCGCCGCCAACGGCGTCATCCGCATCACCACCAGAGCGGCCGCCGGCACGCAGTAATCGCGGTCACGCGGCTTGACCGGCGCCTGCCACACCCCGCTGGAGCACCGCAGGCGCTGGAGACGGGTGCGGCGGGATCGGGTCGCGCGATTGCACGTAACGCGAGCACCGCGAGAGCCAATCTCCGCCGCTTCATCTGTTCGTCTTGACGTGGGCCACAGGGGGCCGACATTGCATCGCACGCGGCGCGAAGCGATCGCGCCGAACCCATCCACCTCCTCTGGAGGACTCCCCGATGCCCAGGCTTACCCTGACCGTCGATGCGCTCAAGGTGGAGTCGTTCCCCACCGCCACGGCCGAGCCCCTCTCCCTCCGGCCGACGACGGGGATGAACACCAACGAGCCCGGCTGCACCATGCCGGAGCTCTGCACCGGAACGATCTGAGCGCAGGAAGCTCGGCCCAGCGGGACGGCACACGTCCCGTACGGCGGGACGCGGCCCCGGCGAGCACGTTGCCGGGGCCGCTCGATTTCGCGGAGCACCGGGCGCGCCGCGTTGACAATCGCCATCGACGCGAATACCGTTGATGGCGAACCAGTGACCGGGGAAGCAGCAATGATGGTGGACATCCGGGCAGGCATGCTGACGGGGCGCCTCCGCGATTCGCGTCGCGGAGCAGCCTGCGGCGAGGCCGTGTCCCATGCACAGGATGTCGTAGCGTAGCTTTCCCTAACGCTGATTGCGACAGGCCGTGGGGGGG
>DATAAG010000054.1:0-2834 GCA_036260235.1 Longimicrobium sp. | reverse complement strand
AGCGCGGAGAACCAGGCGCGCTGGATATTCCAGGAGATGCAGCGGCGGCTGGAGGAGCACGCGGAGAACCTGGTGTACGTGCGCGTGTGGGAGACGCCGAACCAGTGGGCACAGTACTCGCCGAAGCCCACCTGGTAGCGGCGGATGCACATCCTGCTCACCGACGCGCTCACCTGCCCGCGCTGCGGTCCGGAGTTCGGCCTGATGCTGCTGGCGGACCGCATGGAGGATCGGCGGGTGGTCGAGGGGCGGCTGGGGTGCGCCAACTGCCGCGAGAGCTACCCGATCCACGACGCCGTCGCCGACCTGCGCTTCGGCGGCGGGCGGGAATCGGCGCCCTCCACCGCGTCTGACGGCGGGGCCGTGGAGGATGTGGAGGCGGCGGTGCGGCTGGCGGCGCTGATGGGGCTGTCGGGGGTGAGCGGGATGGCGCTGGTCGCCGGCCCCGGCGCGCGGCACGCGGCGGCGGTGCACGCCCTGGTGCCGGAGGTGGAGGTGGTCGCCGCGGCGGACCGGCCGGAGGGGCTGGCGGGGCGCGCGGCGGGGGTGAGCGGCATCGCCGTCGCGGGCGGGCGGCTGCCGCTGCGGGGGGGCGCGCTGCGGGGCGCGGCGCTCACCGGCGGGGCGGACGACGCCCTGCTGCGCGAAGGGCTGCGGGTGCTGGCGCCGGGGGCGCGGCTGGTGGTGGAGCCGGCTTCCGCCGGCACGGCGGAGCGGCTGCGCGCGCTGGGCGCGGAGGTGCTGCTGGACCAGGCGGGGGCGGTGGTGGCGCGGGCCCCGGGACGCCCCGTGGAGCTGCGCTACAACGCCGTGCGCTAGGGGCCCGGCCGCGTCCCGTTTCCGTGACGCCGTCGTTTCGGTTGCGCGGCACCGGCACGGCAGAGTAGCTTGGTCCCTTCCGGGCGCGCGGCCGGCGCCGGCCCGCGCGGCCGCCCGCCGCGCCCTGCCGCCGTCCCGCGGCGTCTCCCGGGGTTCTTGATTCGCATCTCCCCAGTTGTGACCATGTCCTGGCTCACGAACCTGATTGGAGGCCGGTCCGACTCGCGTGAAAAGGAGCCGGACTACTACGAGGAGGGCGCCGCGCTCCTGCAGCAGGAGAAGTATCACGAGGCGCTCACCTCGTTTCGGCTGGCGCTGCGCGAAAGCCCCAACGACACCGACGTGCTGCAGCAGATCGCGGTGACGTACACGCGCATCGGCATGACGGACGAGGCGATGAAGACGTACCGGCGCGTGCTGGAGCTCAAGCCGTACGCGGCCGGCGCCCACTACGGGCTGGCGTTCCTCCTTCTCCAGCAGGGCAACCAGGACCAGGCGGTGGCGCACCTGCGCACCTTCCTGGCCCGCCCGCCCGCCGCCAACGCCGAACGGCACCTGGCGCACGCCCGGGCCACGCTGGCGGAGCTCACGGGAGAGGGCGAGGGGTCGGCGGAGCTGCAGCTGGACCTGTGACGGAGACGGACGGCGGCGCGTCGGACCTCGTGGTGGCGCTCTCCACGGCCGCCGACGTGGAGCAGGCGGCGCGCATCGGCCGCGCGCTGGTGGAGGAGCGGCTCATCGCCTGCGCCAACCTGGTTCCCGGCCTCACCTCCATCTACCGGTGGCAGGGGGAGGTGCAGACGGAGGCGGAGGTGCTGATCGTCATGAAGACGCGGCGCGCGCTGGTGGATCGCCTGAAGGCGCGGCTGCCCGAGCTGCATCCGTACGAGGTGCCGGAGCTGGTCGTGGCGCCGGTGATGGACGGGCTGGACGCGTACTGCCGCTGGGTGCGCGACGAGACGGGCGGGTGACGTTGGGCGGGACCGGAGGAACCGGCCTTTCCCGTGGAACTTTGCAGCGGACATGGCTCGGATGATGAAGTCGGAGGACGAAGCCGAAAAGGAGGGCCAGGACCCCGCGTCCGTGCAGGAGGCGCCGCGCAAGCGCGCCCCGCGCAGGTCCGCGCGCGGTGGCGACGCCGGCGACGGGCCGGACCCGTGGCTGCCCAAGCTGGAGCGCGCGGAGCACCTGGCCGCCGAAGGAAGCCATGCCGACGCGGCGGAGGCGTTCGCCGCCGTGGCCGCGGCGCAGCCGGACAACCTGCGCGCGGCGCTGGGGCTGGGGACCGCGCTGGCCGCCGTGGGCAAGTACGACCCGGCGGAGAAGGAGCTGCGGCGGGCGCACAGGCTGGCCCCGGACTCGCCGGAGGTGAACTACCAGCTGGGGTACACGCTGTACAAGAAGGGTGTCTACGCCGCCGCGGCCACGCAGCTGCGCCGCGCGGTGGAGCTGGACCCGGACCACGGCGCCGCCTTCCTGGTGCTGGGCGAGGCGCTGAACCAGATGGCGGAGAGCGACGCGGCCATCGACGCGCTGGAGGCGGCCATCCGCATCGCCCCGGAGAACGGCAAGGCCTACTACGCCATGGGGATCGCCTACGACCGCAAGGGCAACCACGATCGCGCGGCGGAGATGTACCGCCTGTCCCGCGAGGTCGCGAAGACCTGACCTCCGGCGGACCCCGATGGACGAGCACCGCCCGCCCCGCGACGACGCTGGGCGGGCGGTTCGTTTGAGGAGGGGCATGGGCGAGTTCATGAGTGAGCTGACATCCGGGAGGGGATGCTTTCCCCTCGGCCGCTGCGCGGGCCCTCTCCCCCGCCCGGCCTTTCGCTCGTTCCTCGCAGCGGGCGAGTGGTGCTCGCCCGGAGGGGGCGTGCTGCCGGCGCGTTCGGTCCACCGCGACGGACCCGCAGTTCTCCCTCTCCGCGAGGACCGAGCGGGGAGGGGGCCGGGGGGAGGGGCCCCGGTTCTGTCCATCCTCCGGGCAAATTCCCCACGCCGTAAAGCGCACG
>DATAAG010000053.1:0-17773 GCA_036260235.1 Longimicrobium sp. | reverse complement strand
CCGCGGATCTTACGCGTCTGCGCAGTTCCAGCAGGTGACGCATTCCGTGCAGAAGCAGTCGCCAACCGCAGTGCTGTTCTGGCAGCTGTTGCAGGTGTCGCAGGTTGCCTGGCCCGAATGGCAGTACTGGGTTGCGGGCTGGCACAGATCCGTGAACTGGTTCCCGCGGACGGTGCCCTCGGCCGACACGCCGTTGGGGTGCGTGTCGAAGGTGTCCACCTGCAGCAGTTCGATGTCCAGCTTCAGCTTCTTCATGGCATTGCTCCGGGGGGTGGGTTCGGGAGTGGACGCGCCGGAACGATAGGTTCGCAGCGGACCAGCTTGCAACTCCTTTCTCGTCGTTGCGAGCTCTTGCCGTCAGGATGCTGAGCGATCGCAGATCCACCGCGTGAGGCCGGCCACTTCCATCAACCGTCCACCTGACGCCGGTGGCAGAGCAGGCGCGAGCGCAGGGTCCAGCACGCGCACGATGCCGTCCACCATCACCAGCGCGACCTCGGCGGGGGTGGAATCGAGGACGGAGCGGCGGAAGACGGCGAGGTCGGCCGGGGCGCCGACGGCCAGCGAGGGCGCCGGCAGCCCCAGCCGCCGCGCGGCCGTCGCGCCGACGGCGTCCAGCAGGCGCGCGTCGCAGAGCAGGCCGAGCGCGCGGGCGGCGCGCAGCTCGTCCAGCAGGTCGCCGTCGCCGGTCAGCAGCGAGTCGCTGCCTACCAGCACGTCCATCCCCGGCACCAGCAGCGCCGGCGGCGCCGTGCGGCCGAAGAGGAAGAGGTTCGACGTGGGACACCAGACCACCGCCGCGCCGCTCGCCCGCAGCCGCGCGATCCCGTCCTCGTCCGCCCCCACCACGTGCACCGCGAGCAGCTCCGGCGTCAGCAGTCCGCGCCGCTCCAGCTCGCGCACCTCGGCCGCGGACTCTGCGTCCGTCCCCTCCGCCAGGTGGATGCAGAACGGGCCGGACCCCTCCGCCGCGCGCGCCGCCACGTCCGCCTCGAACCCCAGCGAATGCGCGCCGCGGACCCGCGCCACGTGGATCGGGAAGTCGGCGTCGAAGTCCGGCTCCCACGGGTCGTGGTGCACGACCGTCGTCACGCCCGCGAACAGGTTCTTCCACGCGCCGCGCAGCAGCGCCTGCCGCCGTGGCATCGCGCGGCCGCGCGCGATCTCGTCCGCGTGGCGCGCGTGGATGTCGCGGCCCCACTCATAGGCGTTGGCGTACGGCGGGTGGCCCAGGCGTCCGTAGTGGTTGCGGTGCAGGTGGTCGTGCGCGTTGATGAGCCCCGGCCGGACCTCGCCGTCGGGGATGCGGAGGTGGACGTCGAACGCGCCGTCGGGAGGGACGATGCGGCCCTGCTCCACGCCGACGGCCGCGTTCGCCGCCTCGATCAGCAGCCTCATGCCAGCTCTGGAAAAAGAGGTCTCACACGGGAGTCAACGGCGTCAGCGGAGTGGAGTTCGAGAGCCAGCTCCGTTAACTCCGTTGACTCCGTGTGAGGCCATTCTCTTGGGTTTTCAGGGTAGAGGATCGCGGCGGAAGGAAAGGGCGAGAACGACGCGCAGGCCGCGCTGCTCGCGGTAGGCTTCCAATCGGCCCACGCGCTCGTAGAAGGGGCGCAGCATGGGGCCCACGCGCCCCTCTCGCGCCTCCGCCAGCCGCAGCCCGGCGGTACCCGCGAGCGCGGCCTGCAGGGCGGGGGGATGCACGTGGTGCTCGATCTCGTGCACCTCGCCGGCGGCGTCGCGGAAGGTGCGGCGGTGGCCGGCCTCCACCGCCGCCGGGTGGAAGTCCGTCACCACCACCGTGCCGCCGGGGCGGCAGACCCGTGCCAGCTCCGCGTACGCCGGCGCCGCGTCCGGCAGGTGGCCGATCATCAGCCGGCACCACACCACGTCGAAGCTGGCGTCCGCGAAGGGGAGCGCCCGCACGTCCGCCGCCGCCACCCCCTGCGGATCGCCGTGCGCCGCCAGCATCTCCGGCGTCAGGTCGATCCCCACCGCCAGCGCCGCGTCCGCCTGGCGCATGCGCCGCCCCGTCCCGCACCCCGCGTCCAGCAGCCGCGCGCCGGCCAGCGGCGGGCCCACGGAGGCCACCAGGAAGTTCTCCAGGTAGCTCACCGCCGTCTCCGGCTCGTACGCCGGGGCCCACAGCCGGTACGCCTCGCGCGGCGCCAGCAGGTTCACGCCGCCTCCGCCAGGGCCGGCGTGGAGAGCGGCGCCGGCGCGGCGCCGGGCGGGCGCAGGTGCCCGTACAGCTGCGCGTCGTCCGGGACCTCGCGGGCCAGCCGGCGGACCGTCCGCAGCAGCCGCGGGTCGTCGTAGTCGCCCGCGTGCCAGCGGCGCAGCGCCAGCAGCTTTCCGAGCGCCTTCCCCCACGGCCGCGTGCGCCGGTCGTTCACCGAGGGAAAGCGGCTCTTGAGCACCAGCTCGAAGTCCTCCACCCGCGCCTTGAGCCGCCGGTCCATCCAGGGCACCAGCGGGTCCTCGTGCGTCATCCACGCCACCCACTCCGGCTCCGTCCACTCCTCCAGCGTCTCCGGCGTCCCCGCCAGCGCGTCCACCCCGCCGTACGTCCCCCGCCGCTGCGGGGTGGGCGTGTAGAAGTAGCTGATGAGCTCCATCGCCGGGTTGATGCGCTTGAGCCGGCGGATGAAGGCCAGCGTGTTCTCGATCTCCCGCTCCGGCTCGTCCGGGTCGCCGAAGACGAAGGAGAACTCGGGGATGATGCCGTGCCGCCGCGTCCGCGCCGCCACCTCCTCGATCTGCGCCGTGGAGGTCTTCTTGTTCATCTTGCGCAGCACCTCGTCGGATCCGGACTCCGCGCCGCAGAAGACCATCGCCAGCCCCGCCTTCTTCAGCAGCCGCCAGGTGTCTTCGGAGAAGCGCACCAGCGCGTCCACCCGCGCCTCGCACCACCAGCGCAGCCCCAGGGGAACGAGGCGCTCCGCCAGCTCGCGGGCCTGTTCCTCCGCCAGGAACATGTTGTTGTCGTAGAAGTGGACGGAGTCCATCCCGTGGAAGCGCGCCAGGTACGCCAGGTGCTCCGCCGTGCGCGCCGGCGCCTGCTGCTTCTCCCGGCTGCCGTAGACCGAGATCACCCCGCAGAAGTTGCAGCCGTACGGGCAGCCGATGGAGGCCTGGTAGACGCCGGAGCGCCGCCCCAGGAACGTGGGATGGAGGTACTCGTCGACGTCGATCTTGTGGTACGGCGGCGCGGGAAGCTCGTCCGGGCCCACCCAGTGGCGCTCGGGGGCCATCCACACGCTCCCGTCGGGGTTCGGGAAGGCGAGGCCGGGGATCGACTTCGGGTCGCGCCTCCCTTCGAACACCTCCAGCAGCTCCGCGAAGGTGCGGTCGCCCTGGCCGCGGACCACCCAGTCCACGTACGGCGCCCGGACCACGGGCTCCGGGTACAGGCTGGGAAAGTTGCCCCCCCATACGACGGGGATGTCGGGGTAGCGCGCCTTGAACGACTTCGACAGCGGCACGGCGCTGACCAGCTGCGGGCCGGGCATCACGCTGAAGCCCACGGCCTGCACCGGGTCCGGCCCGCGCCGCCGCGCCTCCACCTGGCGCACGAGCTCCGCCAGCACGTCCATGCCGGGGAGGTTGCCGTCGATGATCTCCCACGCCGTGCCCTCGGGGAGCGCGGCGCCCACGGCCATCACGGAAAGGGGAAAGCGCCGGTTCGCGGGGCGGGTGGCGCGGGGGTTCACCAGCAGGATCATGGGACGTCGGATACCCAGAGGTCGAATCGGGACGGGATCCGGCCGCCGCGCAGCCGGGCCATCAGGGGACGGATCTCGTACCACAGGGGATAACGCACGCGCCAGCGCCGCCAGGACAGGCCCAGCCCGGCGGATGCCGCGGCCAGACGGCCGCGGGTCAGGTACTCGATGAAGGGGAGCGCCAGCAGCGCGTCCGCCCGGTCGCCGAACTTCTGCGCGGCGTGGGCGCGCTTCTCCGCCACCATCGCCTCGCCCTCCGCGTCCCTCGCGTAGAACGGCGAGTCGAGGATGACCAGCCGGCCGCCGGGGCGGACCACGCGGGCGGCCTCCGCCAGCACGCCGGCCAGGTCCAGCGCGTAGTGCAGCGCCGCGTTGAAGACGGCCAGGTCGAAGCTCCGCGCCCGCAGCGGCAGCGCGTCGAACGAGGCGGCCACGCGGGTGAAGAGGCCGGGATGCTCGGCCAGGAAGCCGTTCGCCGCGCCCAGCCCGTCCACCGCGTCGTCGCGGACGTCCAGCGCCACGGCGCGGTGCCCTGCCATCCCCGCGCGGCGGCAGAGCCAGCCGCTGCCGGCGCCCAGGTCCAGCAGCGCCAGCGGGCGCCCGCGCGCCGCCGCCATCGGCCGCAGCACGTGGCGGACGAAGGCGTCGTACGTCCGCGCCCGCACCGCCCACTGCTTCGCCAGCGGGCCGTCCGCCAGGTAGGGAAGGGAGAGGAGCTCGGCCGTGCCGCCGCGCCCCTCCGCTGCGCGGTGGGCGCCGTACTCCGCCCGGAACCGCGCGGCGGGGGTGGTGGGTTCCGTCAACGGGCGGCGCGCGGTTCGGGAGGCGGGGCGTCCGTGCGCCGGTAGTGGAAGAGCAGGTGGTCGCCCAGCAGCGCCAGCGGCCTGGCGCAGACGCGGTCGAGCGCCTCCATCGCCCGCAGCAGGCGGGGATGGCCGCTGATCCACGGCTCCGCCGCGCTGGGCGGCACGAAGACGCCGATCCCCAGCCGGCGCACGGGGCGGAACCAGGGCGCCATCACCCGGTCCACCTCGCGCGGGCGGTGGTACCGGACCACGAACTCGCGCCCGCCCAGCCGCGCCGGCACGTCGCCGCGCTTCAGCCGGCGGAACGCCTGGCCGGGGCGGCGCCGCGCCACCTCCGTGACGATCTCCCCCGGCGGCAGCGGGCCGAAGAGGACCAGCATCACCGACGCGCCGGGGCGCACCAGCCGGGCCAGCCCGCGCGCCACCGGCGAAAGGTCCGGCACGCAGTTCAACCCCGCGAAGTTGCTGAACGCCCCGTCGAACGGGGGCTCGCCGGCCGCCGCGTGCTCGTCCGCCAGCGCCTCCAGCGACTCCGCCGGGCAGAGGCGCGCGCGGGCGGAGGTCCCCGCCAGCTTCTGTTCCGAGACGCGCACCATCGCGGGCGAGGCGTCCGTCAGCAGCACGTGGCGTCCGTGCTCCGCCAGCCAGCGCGCGTCCTCGCCGGTGCCGCCGCCCAGCTCCAGCACCCGCGAGCCGGGCGGAAAGGCCTGCGCCAGGGCGGCGCGGACGGCGCGGCGCTGGGCGCTCACGCTCTCCCACGGCCCGAAGCGCTCGTCGAACCGGGTCGCGACGGCGTCGAAGGCCAGCGCCGCGGGGGGAAGGGAAGCCGTCCGCATCCGTCAGTCCCCCGCCAGCGTGAGCGGCTCCGGCGAGCGGTGCTCCATCTCCTCGCGCTCCAGCGCCGCCCAGCGCACCTCGTCCGGCACCCCGGTGCGCGCCTCGTCGTGCAGGGCGTCGCGCAGCTTGCGGTAGAAGGGTGTGGTGTACGTCCCGTGGAAGAGCATGGCCAGCTCCCCCGTGTCCTGCCAGTTGCGCCGCGCGCCCAGCTGCGCCTGCACCTTCTGGTGAAAGATGGTCCCCGGGAGCGGGTAGGCCACGGAGACGCCGATGTCGTCCGGGCGCTCCTCGCGGATCAGGTCGCGCGTCATCAGCACGTCCTCCCACGTCTCCGAGGGGTAGCCCAGCTGGATGAACCAGCAGGCGCGGATCCCCGCCGCCTGCAGGGCGCGGGTGGCGTCGCGCGCCGCCTGCACCCTGCTCCCCTTGTCCATCGCGTCCAGGATCTTCTGCGACCCGCTCTCCACGCCCAGCCACACCTCCTCCGCGCCCGCCTCCCGGAGCGCCGCGACCACCTTCGGCCGCATCAGGTTCACCCGCGACTGCATCATGAAGGGCGTGCGGGCGTTCCGCTTCGTCACCTCCCGCGCGAACTCCGCGATCCACTCCGCCGTCAGGCCGAAGATGTCGTCCGCGAACCAGACGTGGTCCGGGGCGACCTCCTCCTTCAGCCGCCGCATCTCTTCCGCGACCCCCGCCGCCGAGCGCTGCGTGTAGCGCCGCCCGAAGACCGGCTTCGCGCACCAGTTGCAGCCGTACGGGCAGCCGCGCGAGGTCACCATGTTCCACGAGAAGCGGCCGTGCGCGCCCGTCCAGGCGCGGCGGTACGCCTCCGCGTCCACCAGGTCCCAGGCGGGGAAGGGGAGGCCGTCCAGGTCCTGCTCCGCGGAGCGCGGCAGGGTGCGCCGCACGTCGCCGGCCTTCCCGGGAAGGACCAGTCCCTCGATCCCGTCCAGGGGGGCGTCCCGGTCCGCGCGCCACGCCTCCACCAGCTCCACGATGGCCGCCTCGCCCTCGCCGATCACCACCGCGTCGGCGCCGGCGGCCAGGTAGAGCGCCGGCCGGTCCGCCGCGTCCGACCCGTTCACCGCCACCCTGCACCCGCGTGCGTGCGCCGCGTCGATCATCTCGATCGCCGCCTCGCGCATGCGCACGGTGCACATCTTCGTCAGGAAGTTGAAGTTGTCTTCCTGGATGCACACGATGTCGGGGTCGGTCCGCTCCAGCATCTCCAGGAACGCCTCCACCCCGGGCGCCAGCATGGCGTCGAAGAGCGCCACCGGGTGGCCGCGCTCGCGCAGCAGCGCCGCGGAAAGGAGCGTGGCCAGCGGGGGGTACGGCTTCATCCGCTCCGTCTGCTTGGGATCCAGCGCCAGGTAGTACGAATGGGCGAGGAGGATCATCGTCATGGATGGGCCGCAGGGTTGCCGGACGCCCCGGTGGCGTCGCACGCGTGTGCCGCGGTTCGGCACACAGGTGTTCCACGGCCGGACACCGTGTCTCGAAAACGAGCACGGACGTGCGGCCGCGGACGGCGGGACGCGGGCGGGTGCGTTGCCTTGCCATGCGGAAAGATCCCTTGCCGCTGCGGCCTTTTCGCGAACCCCGGGTGGGGGTTCCGGCCGCGGATCGGGTGGTGGCCGAAGACAGCAAGGGGGCAACGAACGCGCCGCGATAAGGACTGGAAGATTACAACACCGGCCCCGCTACTTCCAGAGTTTCGCTCGCAGCGGGACGGGAACGCCCCGGCGGCGGTGCCGTCCGGGCGGTTTTGCGTCCCGTGAAATCGGCCGCATGCGCTTCCGCCAGCGCCGCTGCGGCGCTACCGCTCGCAGAAGGGTCCGCCGCGCCCACGAGTTCCCTGGTGCGGCGGTCCAGCCCGCCGGCGAGACCGGCGGGGGAGGTACCCGCGACCTCGCCAAAGTTCCGGAGCACGTCCTGGCCGGAGGCGTCGTCCCGGCTGCTCCGCACCAGGACGCGCCGGCCGGGCGGATCGTACCGGTACTCCTCGCGGGTGCCCTGTTCCCGCACGGTCGAGCCGCTGGTCGTCGGCGCCTGCTCCTGGTGGTAGCGCAGGCGCTCGTCGGCGCCGTAGAGTGCCTGCCGCACGCCGGCCGCCCCCCATCCCCGGCCCTTCCGTGTTGCGGTCCATCGCATCGTACCGGCGCGTCAGGCGCATGCCGGACGCCTTCAGCGAGACGGTGTCCCTGGCCGCCGCGACGTCGATGGGGGTGATGGTGAGCGTGTCGCGGCCCAAGGGGTCGCGGTAGTGCAGGGTCACGAACCCGAGCGGGCTCACAGTGCCCTTCAGGTTCCCCTGGTCATCGTACCAGAGCGAGTCCACCGCCACCTGCCCCTGCGCGTCCGCGGGCGACTGGATGGTCCGCGGGAGTCCCGTGGCCGCCCCGGAACCGGGGCCGTAGTAGCCGTAGTAGCGGAAGTGGACCCGCCGCGCGGCACTGTCGCCCTGCTGCCGCGAGAGGACATTGCCGTTGGCGGGATCGTTGACGGTGACGATCCTGCTCACGGCGGGCGTGGAGACGGTGTCCGGCGGGTCCCAGCGGTTGTCGTACGCCTACGTGCTGATGGCGTTCTGCCGGTTGTCCAACGGATCGTAGACGATGGTGGTGTCCACCCGCCCGCTTGCATAGTAGCACGCCTCCGTCGCAGCGGGCGCTGGTGAAAGGATTGCGCTACCGCGAAAGAGGCTTGTGAATTCGCGAGACTGTTACCTGGCCACTGCTGCGATCAATGATGACTTCCGCATCATACGGCCGACCCTCAAGACTAAGCGTAACGTGCCACGTAGCGCGTATGAGCGTACCCTCGGGGGTGGTCTCCGACAGGGAGACCAGCAGAGCGCTTTCGACCGCGGACGTGTCCGACGGTAGCACGCCTGAAGTGCCTAGGGCGTTACCCATACTTGCCACCGCCAGATCAACGAGGCGGCATCTCTCTGCTGGGAGAAGAGAATCTTCCGGTACCACGCGAACGGGAATCTCACGGTTCGCGCAGGTCTGATGCGGTTCCGCGTCGGCTCGCTCAGTTCGCGTTCGTTCTTCAGGCGTACATGAGCCCAGGAAGGAGCTTATTCCGAAAACACACAGAATTCTCAGGCTGATCAGGTCATAGTGCATCGGAATCTCACTTGTAAGGTGACGGGCATATCGTCCGCGATGTGCAGGCTGCCGGGGGCATCAACGTCTGTGTACGTGGGTAGTTATGGTATGTGTAGCGCCCGACCGGTATGACGCTGAAGGTGTGCGGACTAACAACGATTCCGTATACGTTGAAAGCATTGGCGCGAACGGCGTCGTTGCCGCTCGGGAACTCAAAGGGAATGTCTGTTACACGACCATTGAGGATAACTGGCTGATCCGGGTGAGTGTGGATCTCAGCAATTGCGTTGTCAGGAGGATCTGGAAGGTATACCACCCCTCGCTGGCCCCGCGTTACATTCACCAACGAGAGGGAGCCATCCTCCTGCCGAACGATGTGCGCCCCGTACTCGGCGCCTTCTGCATCCATCAACGACGCGGCCATCAATTGCTGCGCGAACTGCTGAATCTGCTTGTTCTCGACCACTTCTCTCGTATTCTTGGGGCACCTTACCTTCCGGCAATCCTCAGCTTTGAAACCGTACGGATCCGAGTATGACACAGGATCCCCTTCCGCAAAACCGTACGCGTTTAGCCCGCCGGCAAGCCCGATCGGGTCCGGCTGCGTGAACTGGCCCGTCTGCGGGTCGTAGTAGCGGTTGCGGCGGTACATCTTGCCGGTTTCATCACGCAAGTCGTCAACCAGGCCGCCGTACCAGGTGCGGATGTCCTGCGGCTTCGCGTCGAGGTGCCACGCGGTGGTGCGGTACCCCGGCCACGGCACGTTCGCGCAAGGTGTGGTCTGCTGTCCGGTGCAGTCGCTGACCTGCCCGCCGGCATAAGTGCCGAAGGCGAACTGGCCACGCCAGTTCTGGTGCGGGATGATGCTGGTGTCGTTCTTCATGATCACCAGCGGCCGGTCGATGGCTCCGGCGTGGAAGTAGCTCACCGTTCCGTGCAGCGGCCCTCCGCTGCTCTCCGCATCCAGCGACGCTCCGCTCTCGCCCCGCGCCCGCAGTTCCCACAGCAACTGGTCGCCGGACCACACGAAACGGGTGATGTGGCTGACACACGCGCCGCTGTTGAACTGGTCGCACAGCTCGTCCCGGTTGCTCCTCACCAGGATGCGCCGGCCGAGCGGATCGTACCGGTACTCCTCCCAGACGCCCTGTTCCCGCACGGTCGAGCCACTGGTCGTCAGCGCCTGCTCCTGGTGGTAGCGCAGGCGCTCGTCGGCGCCGTAGAAGGAGCGGCTGCGCGAGTAGCTCCAGGTGGCGGTATCTCCCTGCAGGTGCGAGCTCACGTCCTGCCTGCCGTCCTGGGCGTTCCCGCTGGCGTCGTAGGTGCGCATTGTGACGTCCTCGTAATCCGTGTCGCTCAGGGAGCCCGAGGGCAGCCGCTCGATCATCTCCACGCGGCCGATCCGCGGCGCGTAGTGCGTCCGGTGGGGTGCCGCGGTGGACCACGTCCCGGCGGAGCCGCTGCGCCGCCAGTAGACGTTCCCCAGCGCGTCGCTGCGGAACTGCTCGATGGCGAACTCCGGGTTCTGGTGGTTGTCCCAATCCGTCGCGGCCAGGTTCCCCAGCCCGCTGTACCACTGGTGGTAGTCGCTCGCGCCGGTCCCGATGTCGGCGGTGGACTGCGCCGAGACGGCCAGCAGCTTCCCCCGCGCGTCGTGTGTGAACGTCTCGGTGAGGCTGGATCCCAACACGCTCGCCCACGCGCGCTGCCGCCGGCGCCCTTCGCGGTCGTACGCGAGGGAATCGACGTAGCTTCCGCCGGGGCCGCGGACGGTGATCAGCCGGTCCGCATCGTCGTAGCCGAAGGTGAAGCGAAGGCCGTACCGACTTTGCGCCGCGGCCAGGGCGCCGGTCTGGGGATCGTACTCCCATGCGTCGGTGTCGTTGCCGCCGGGCGTCAGCCTTCCCGGGTGCACCTGCCGGACCGGACGGCCGAGCAGGTCGTACGCGTACTCCAGGCCGTAGACGTGGCGGGTGAAGTCCTGCTCCGAGTAGCTGCGCAGCCGCGACGTGTCGCCGTTCACCAGGCCGTTGGGGAAGTAGCTGCGCTGGACGATCGCGTCCCGGTTCTCGGCGTACGCCAGGCTGCCCGCGGAGTCGTATCGGAAGTAGGTCCACTCCTCGGGGATCACCAGCGATCCGCCGGTGTCGTTCGGATAGTAGGGAAACGCGACCGCGCAGGCGTCGAAGCAGGATCTCGGATGCTGCACCCGGGGCACCGCGCGCGTGGCGAGCCGGTTCGCGGCGTCGTACGAGGAGGTGACCACGTAGCCGCGTCCCGTCGTCCACGCCGTGACGTTGCCGCTGTGATCGTAATCGAAGCGCTGCGTCTGGGCGCCGTCTGTTTCGCGGCGCTTTCGACCCGCCGGGTCGTACTCGTACTCCGTCACCAGGGTGTCCACGCCGGCGGAGTCGGGCGTGGCGCGCCGCGCGACCCGCAGTGGCAGGCCCTCGGGATCGTAGGTCGTCCGCACGGACAGCTGTTCCGCCGGAGTGACGATGGTGCCCAGGTTGCCCCGGCCGGCGTGGGTGATCCCGGGACCGTACGTCAGCGTCAGCGTGTCGCGGTCCATCACGTCGTAGACGGTGCGCTGGCGCGCGCCGGACGCCTTCAGCGAGACAGTGTCCCTGGCCGTCGCGGAGTCGATGGGAGTGATGGTGAGGGTGTCGCGGCCCAGGGGGTCGCGGTAGCGCAGGGTCAGGAAGCCCAGGGGGCTCGCGATGCCCTTCAGGTTCCCCTGGTCGTCGTACCAGAGCGAGTCCACCGCCACCTGCCCCTGCGCGTCCGCAGGCGACTGGATGGCCCGCGGGAGCCCGGTGGCCGCGCCGGAACCGGGGCCGTAGTAGCGGAACGTCGCCTGCCGTGCCAGGCTTTCGCCCTGCCGCTGGGAGACCGGATTGCCGGTGGCCGCGTCGTACTCGGTGTGCGTGCTCCCCACCAGCTGCGTGACCGTGCTGTCGGTGACCTCGTAGGTGGTGGTGCGCGTGGGCGCGTCCCACCGGTCGTCCCAGGCGTACGTGGTCAGCGCGTTGCGCCCGTCGTCCAGCGGGTCGTAGACGAGGGTGGTGTCCACGCGACCGCGCGCGTCGTAGCGGGCCTCCGTGTGCAGCCCGCCGGGGGTGACGACCTCCGTCGCCAGCCCGGGGAAGGCGTCGTCGTCGCGGCGGATGCGCGTCTCCGCGCCCACCGCGTCGCGGATGCGCACCGGCGCTCCCCAGCGCCCCACCCAGATGCGGGTGAGGTCCGCCACGTCCGCGCGGGGGCCGTCCAGCAGCGTGTGCGCGTCCACCAGGGCCACGGACGCGCCGACGCCCCTTCCCTCCGCGGCGGTGAAGCGGGTGACGATGGTGTCTCCCGCAGCCAGCGGCAGCCTGGCGGACGACAGCCGGCCGGCCCCGTCGTACTCGAACCGCGTGACGGCGCCGCGCCGGTTCGTGCGGGTGAGGACGCGGTTGCCGGCGCTCCCGTAGCCGAAGCGGACCCGGAACCCGTCGGGATCCTGGAGCCCCGTCACCCGTCCCGTGGCGGCGTCCCGCTCCACGCCCACGTAGCGGCACCCCACGTCCGTCACGTGGGCGCACACGTTCAGCAGCGCGCCGGTGGCCGGGTCGCGCGTGAACCACCACAGCGCCTCGCGCGACCAGCTGGGCGGATACACCGCCTGCAGCCGCCCCTGGCCGTCGTAGGCGAACGACGTGAGGTGCCCCAGGCGGTTCAGCGTCCGGTAGTGCCGCCCCGCCGTGTCGTAGTAGACGGTGGTGCCGCCCGGCAGCCGGCGGAAGTGGTGCACGTGGGTGCCGGTCCACTCCGCGCGGAGGGTATCCGGCCGGTCGACCGGGGTGGCGACGTAGGTCTGGCCGTCCACGGGCGTGAAGAGCCGCGTGCTCCCATCCCCCTGCACCAGCAGGATCGCCGTGCCGCCGAGCACGGAGACCAGCTGCTCCAGCCCCGCCAGCCACCATCCCGCCCCGAACGGGCTCTCGCTGCGGTTCACCACGGTGAGCTGGCCGCTGTGCACGGCGGAGTAGTGGCTGTCCGCTCCGTACCTGCCGGCCACCTGCAGCGAGTAGGGGTACACGCCGGTCTCCGTTTCCAGCCCGTCCCACTGCACCGCCACCCGCCGGGTGGTTCCCGGCCGCCAGGCCTGCCCCGGCCAGCTGCGCCGGATGACGGTGTCCGCCAGCGTCACGGTGGCCACCATGGAGTCCGGCGCGCCGGCCCCGGTGGGGAGCGTGACGTCGGCGTACACGGTGGGGCGCGGGTGCGCGTGCTGGCTGTTGTAGATCAGCACGGGCGCACGGACCCGCCCGGCGGTGGTGATCGCCGGGAGCGCGTGCACCAGCCGCAGGTCGCCGCACTCGTACGCCGCGCCCGCCCCCGCCGCCACGGTGACGCACCGGGCTCGGTCGATCTGCGGGCCGGAGTTCAGGTCCACCAGCCGCACCGCGGGTGCCGAGGCGCCGCCGCTGCCGCCGTACAGCGTCACGTCCACCCACCCTCCGTCGCGCACCGTGGGCTGGTCCGCCTGGCGCGCGGACAGGGCGACCGTCAGGGGGACGTCCACCCGCGTCGCGTCGTAGGTGACGGTCACCTCCCGGGCGTTGTCGGGCGCAAGGGTGACGCCGGGGAGCGACACGCTGCACGGCGTGAACGCGGCCCCGGTCTCGGCGACGCGGCAGGCGGGGACGAGCTGGAAGGTCGCGGTGGCCGTGCCGCGGTTCACGACGGTGAAGGTGCGGGTGCGCGTGGTGGCGCGCCCCGCCGTGACCGACCCTCCCTTCGGCGTCACCTCCACGCCGGGGATGACGAGGGTGTAGGTGGCCCGCGCGGAATCGGCGCAGAGGCCGCCGGTGTCGCAGATGCTCGCCGTCAGGGTGGCCACAGGCATCTGCCGGGTCAGCGGCACGGTCCAGCGGAAGTGGTAGCGCACCTCGATGGTACCGTCCGCCGGCACCTCGTAGTCCTCGCGGGTGATGCTGAACCGGTCGCTCACGTCCTGCCCGTTCAGGTACGCGACGAACGACAGCGTGTCCACTCCGTTTTCGCGGTCGCGCGCCGTGAAGGTGGCGGACACGCCGCCCGGCTGCGAGGTCGGCGCGCTCCCGGGGGTGACGCCGAGGGTGGGGAACTCGTTGCAGGGCTCCTCCGTGCACGGTTCGTCCTGTGCGCGGGCCGGGGTGGCGGCCGCAAGCAGGGCCGCGAACGCCAGGATCGGGCTGGCGAGGGCGCGGCGGGAGCAGCGGGAGCGCGGGTGTGGCATGGGACGGCGGTGGCGGAGGGGGAGGGGCGGACGGTGGGGCTCGGGGGAAGGCTCCGTTCCATTCAAACGCGCGGGCATCGCGGATTGTGTCACCTGGGGCCCGCCGTCCTGCCCGGTTCAGCCATTTGGTGAATGGCGGGCGAAGTACTGGCGACGACGCGTCTCGCCGCGCCCGCGTCACATCCGCCACACTCTCTGCGGGTTGGATCTCTGCGGAAGCTGGAGAGCGCCGGGGCTTTCCTTGTCCGGGATGTTACCGCGGCGTAGCTTCCGCGGCGTTTGCGGCCTCCTCTTTTCGACTCGTCCGAATGCCCCTGCGCACCGCCAACCTCGCCGGCACGCTCCAGGAATCGATCGACTCACCCGCCTCCACCTCCGGGTCCATGCCGCGAGGGGAGAGCTAGCGTGCGCGAATTCTGGGGTGTCGTCTACCTGATCGCGCCGCTGCTGGTGGGCGCGGTGTTCAGCGGGCTGGCGATCCGCTACGACCTGGCTCCCGGCCTCCGGCGGCCGATCGACGGCGGGCGGACGTGGCGGGGCCGGCCGCTGTTCGGGCCCAACAAGACGTGGCGGGGCGTGCTGACGGTGTGCGTGGGCAACATGCTGGGCGTGGGGCTGCAGTCCACCGTGCTGCACGACGTGCCGGCGCTGCGGGCGGTGGAGCTGTTCGACTACGGCGCGGTGAACGGGTGGCTGCTGGGGCTGCTGCTGGGGTTTCTCACCGCGCTGGCGGAGCTGCCCAACAGCTTCATGAAGCGGCAGTCGGGGATCGTGGCGGGCGGGCCGGGGAGCGGCCTGTCCGGCGCGTTCTTCTACGTGCTGGACCAGGTGGACGTGCTGATCGGGCTGTGGCTCGCCTACGCGCTGGTGATGCGGGTGGTGCCGGAGCGGGTGCTGCTCTCCTTCCTCATCCTCTTCTTCGGCCACCAGCTCGTCACCGTCGTCGGCTACGCCCTCGGCATGCGGCGCACGATCCGGTGATGGTAGGCGTTGGAGCGTCGGATCATCCTCACTGTAGATGATTTGACAGCTTGGCCTCACACCTCTAGCCGCATTCCCACATCAGCCTGATAAACGGAAGAGGGGTCGTGGGAACCATTACCTCCGTCAGGAGTTAAGTATGAGTGCGCTTGGCTAATCCGCGACCTCGTGCACAGGGAGGTAACAGTGCCCGTCCTGATTGTGCTCTTCTTCGCCTGGTTGTTCCTCGGAGACTCGTCCTCAAGCGATGCTCGGCGCAGTGAGCGCACACCCGCGTGGGTCCCAATCGCTTTCGCTTCGATTTTTGCTGCACTTATCGTGGCTGGATCTATCGTGATCGTGTCGAATGCTGCGATAGCGATCCTATCGTTTTTCCTCGTGTCAGCTCTTTATCCCGCTGTCGGAGCGGCGGTCGTGGAAATGGTCGCAGACCTTGATGCTTGGGCAGACCAGACCGAACGCGATGTAGAGGATAAAATTTGGATTGCGACGCTCTGGCCTTTGGCGCTGCCATATTTTCTTGTAACGCTCTCAGCTCGAAGAATTGGCAAGGATTTGGACAGGTGATATGACTGACCACAGCGGTGGCACACTCCGGGGTATTCATATTAGGAGGTGCACACCGACCGGGTGGGATGTGCGAGAGCGTCGTGAAGGTGGATGGTGGAAGGCATGGTAAAGGAAGAAATCTTCGCCACCACGAGCCGCAATGAATTTGACCATCTCATAATCATATCACGTACAAACACAGAGGGCGCGGAGACTTGCTCCGCGCCCTCCGCGTTTTCTGCGTGAGAAGGCCGTTGACGCGATCAGCGGTCCTGCTGCGCTGCCTGTGCCGAGTCGGGCGAGACGGCGCGGTGCAGGTCGGCGAGGGTGCCGAGGCGGCCGTGCACGCCCGCGATAGTCTCCACGTCCAGCCCCAGCCGCCGGATGAGCGATGCCAGCTCGCGGGTGACGGGAAGGTCCGGTGCGTCGCCGCCGAAGTCCGGGAAGGTGACGAAGTCGCCCTGGAAGAGGAGACGCTGGTCCGGAAGGTAGACCACCAGCTCCGAATCCACGTGCGAGCCGCCGCCCGTCTGGATCACCTCCACGCGGCGGCCGGCGCCGGTGAAGGTGCGCCGCTCGGCCACCGTCTCGACCACCGGCTCGCGCGGGGCGCGGTCCAGCGCGTCCTGGCGCCTCAGCGTGCGGCGGATGGCGGCGTACTCGCGCAGCGCCCCCTCCGCGCCCCGCGGCGCCACCAGCACCGCGCCCCCCACCACGTACGGCCGCACCCCGCCGATGTGGTCCGCGTGCCGGTGTGTCACCACCACGTACCGCACCGGCTTCCCCGGCACCGTCGCGCGGATGAGTCGGGCCAGCGCCTGCCGCAGCAGCAGGTGCGGCACCAGGCGGTTCACCTGCGTGCGCACCGCCGCCGCGGGAAAGTCTAGCAGCGCCGGCCCCAGCCGCGTCCGCGGCACGTCGATCATGAAGCCTCGACTGCCCTCGGCCACCTGCCGGAAGACGAAGCGGATGCCGCCGGGCAGGTGGGTCTCCGACTCCATCATCGCCCGGTCGCGGGCGGGATCCAGCGCGACACGCACGACGCGCGGCGCGAGCTCGTTCGCGGCGTCGGGGCGGATGCCCTGCCCGCGGAGCGAGCGCGTCCCCCGCAACGTGAACGAGAGCGCCCCGGGGCGGGCGAGCCCAGCGCCGTCAGCCCCGCCTCCACCGCTGCCCGGGCGCGGTGATACGAGTCCAGCGAGGAGCCGCCCTCCTGCGCCCGCACCCCGGGCGCGGCGGCCAGGAGCGCGAGCGCCAGCGTGCCGGCGCGGACCTACCTCGAACGCGCCCTCATGCCGCCACCGCCGGGGCGGGGGCGGCGTCCAGCCACTCACGGTAGACCTCGTCCGCCCACTCGGGGAAGGCGGGGCGCTCCGCGCGCCACCCCAGCGCCGCGCTGCGGGGCGCGGCGATCCGCTGGTCCAGCGCCAGTGAGTCCGCGAAAGCGCCCAGGAAGGCACGGGCCTCCTCCACCGGCAGGTAGCGCACGGCGCCGCCCGCCCCCGCCGCCCGGCTGGCCGCGCGGGCGATCTCGTCCACCGTGAGCGCCGTGCCGTCCACCGCGTGAAAGACGCCGCGGGCGCGCGCCCCGGCCACGTGGACGTAGAGCGCGCCCACGTCGTCCAGGTGGATGAGCGGCCAGCGGTTGCGCCCGTCGCCCACGATCAGCGCCGCGCGATCCCGCTTCGCCGTCGCGAACGCCTGCCCGACGGAGCCGCCGCGCCCGCCGTACACCATCCCCGGGCGGACGACGGCCGTCGCCAGCCGGTCGTCCGCCGCGTCCAGCACGATGCGCTCGTGCTCCGGGCGGCCGGCGGCGCTGGGGGCGGGGCGGCCGGTGGATGCGTCCTCGTCCGCCCACCCGTCGCCCGTGTCGCCCAGGACGAACATCACGGAGGTGAAGATCAGGCTCTCCGCGCCGCCTTCGCGCGCCGCGGCCAGGAGGGTGTCCACCGCCAGGCGGTCGGTGGCGAGCTTCTCCGGGCCGGGCTGCATTCCCACGTGCACCAGCGTGTCGTGGGCGGCGGCCTCGGCCGCGTAGGTGGCGGGATCGCGCAGGTCGCCGATCACCGGGCGCGCGCCGAACGCCTTCACCAGCGCCGCCTTCTCCGGCGTGCGGACCAGCCCGCTCACCTCGTGTCCCGCGGCCGCGAAGGCCCGCGCCACGGCGCCGCCGACGTATCCGCTGGCGCCGGTCACAAACACCCGCATGGTAGTGCTCCTGATATCGGTCAGATTCGTGGCCGACCCGTTGACCGGCCGCCGAGTTCAGAACGTTACGAATGGCATCGCACTGCGTCCGCGGGGGCCCCTCCCCCCGGCCCCCTCCCCGCACAAACTGCGTGCGGAGAGGGGGAGAACTTCGATCGCGCTGCAGACGGGGTCTGCGCGAGGGGCGGCGCCCCCTCGGGGCTCGCATTACTCGCCCACCTCCCGCAAAAAACCTCTGGGGAGGTTGGGGTGCCGCGCCGGGACCCGCGGGGTGTACACCCTCTC
>DATAAG010000052.1:0-25115 GCA_036260235.1 Longimicrobium sp. | reverse complement strand
TGGGGGAGGGAGAACGGCAGAAAGTCCGCACGGGCGCTCGACTTCTCCCCTCTCCCGCGCAGTTTGCGGGAGAGGGGCCGGGGGTGAGGGCCCCGCGCGACGCGCGACGCTGCTCGTCGTTCTCCCCTCTCCTCGCGCAGTTTGCGAGGGGAGGGGCCGGGGGAGGAGCCCTCTGAGGGCGGCAGGATGCCAGCCTCATTGCGCGGAATCCTCCCCTCTCCCGCGCAGTTTGCGGGAGAGGGGCCGGGGGTGAGGGCCCCGCGCGACGCGCGACGCTGCTCGCCGTTCTCCCCTCTCCTCGCGCGGTTTGCGAGGGGAGGGTCGGGGAGGGGCCCCCTCAGCCCACCGTCTCGTACGCTTCCTCGACTACGGCGACGGACTCCGGGGAAAGGCGAAAGGCGCTGCGCAGCGCGGCGAAGGCGTGCTCCGCGGCACCGTCGCTGCGGGCATGGACCTCCGCCAGCGGCTGGCCGGGCTCCACCCGGTCCCCGATCCGCGCGCGGAGGACGATGCCCACCGCGGGATCCACGTCATCGGCCTTGGTGCGACGCCCCGCACCCAGCATCAGCGCCGCGTCCCCGATGCCGCGCGCGTCCGCCGCCTGCACCCACCGCGGCCCGTCCGCATCCGCCGTGAACGGCCGCACCACCGGCGCCTCCGGCAGCAGCCCCGGCCGGCGGACCACCCGCGGGTCGCCGTGCTGCGCCTGGATCAGCTCCTCCAGCCGGGCCGCGCCCGCGCCGGAATCCCGCAGGCGCACCAGCATCGCCCGCCCGTCCTCCAGGTTCGCCGCCAGCCCCGACATCTCCAGCAGCTGCGCCCCCAGCTCCAGCGTGAGCGCCCACAGGTCCTCCGGCCCGCCGCCGGTGAGCGTCTCGACCGCCTCGCGCACCTCCAGCGCGTTCCCCACGGCGCACCCCAGCGGCTGCTGCATGCCGCTCAGCACCGCCCGCGTCCCCCGCCCCGCCCCCGCGCCGATGCGCACCAGGGTGCGCGCCAGCTCGCGCGCCTCGTCCAGCGTCTGCATGAAGGCGCCGGAGCCCCACTTCACGTCCAGGACGATGCTGCGCGCGCCCGCCGCCAGCTTCTTGGACATGATGCTGGCGGCGATGAGCGGCATGGAGTCCACCGTGGCCGTCACGTCGCGCAGCGCGTAGGTCAGCTTGTCCGCGGGCACCAGCTCCGGGCTCTGCCCCACCAGGGCGCACCCGATGCGCCGCACCTGCTCGCGCATCTGGTCCAGCGGCAGCTCGCAGACGAAGCCGGGGATGGATTCCAGCTTGTCCAGCGTGCCGCCGGTGTGGCCCAGCCCGCGGCCGGACATCTTGACGAACGCCGCGCCCGCGGCCGCCATCAGCGGCACCAGCACGATGGAGGTCTTGTCGCCCACGCCGCCGGTGCTGTGCTTGTCCACCGTCGGGCGGTCCAGCCCGGGCCACTCCAGCGTGGCGCCGGTCTCCACCATCGCCTCGGTGAGCGCCAGCGTCTCCGCGTCCGTCATCCCGCGCCAGCAGACGGCCATCAGCCACGCCGCCATCTGGTAGTCCGGGATCTCCCGGGCGATGAAGCCGCGCAGCAGGTGGCGCAGCTCGTCGCCGCTCAGCTCCTCCCCGCGCTTCTTGCGCTCGATGAGCTGCACCGCGCTGCTCATTGCGCGCCCTGCCCCGCCGCCAGCCGCGCCGGTCCGAACGCGCCGGGAAGGAGCGCGTCCGTGGAGGTCGCCTGGTAGCCGTCGGGGCCGGTGGAGGGCATGATGACCGGCATCGCGGGCCCGAACTCCGAGAGCACCTGCCGGCAGGCGCCGCAGGGCGTGCAGGCGGCCTGGTCCTCCGGCCCCACCACGGCGATGGCGACGAACTCGCGCGCGCCCTCCGACACCGCCTTGCCGACGGCCACGCGCTCCGCGCAGTTGGTCAGCCCGAACGATGCGTTCTCCACGTTGCAGCCGGTGAACACGCGGCCGTCGGCCGCCAGCAGCGCCGCGCCCACGGGAAAGCGGCTGTACGGGGCGTAGGCGTTGGCGCGGGCCTCGCGGGCGCGGGCCAGCAGGTCGCGGGCGGCGGCCGGATCCAGAGGTTGCTGAGACGAACTCAAGATCGTGCTTTCGGTCGAATGGGATGGGGATTGCGGCGGCAATATAAGCTCGCGACCGCCCAGCGCGCGAAAGGTTCCAGCCGGGGTGCGCATCAGCCGGGTCCACGCGTGGGCTGGCGATCTCCTTCCCGGTGGATCCTCACCCCGCGGCCTGAGAGCCTCACCCTCTCCCGCTCGCGGGAGAGGGTGCGAGCCCCGGCGAGCGGGTGAGGGTCCCCGCAGACGCGGGGTATTGTCAGTCGTCGCACGCCACGGCGGCGGTCCGCCCAACCTCCCCAGAGATTTTGAATCGAAGGTGGTGGGCGAGTGGTGCTCGCCTGGGGGGGGCCGCGCGGCGGGATGCATGCCGACGCGCACCCGCCGTTCTCTCCGCCTCGCATGCAGTTCGTGGGCGGAGGGGCCGGCGGAGGGGCCCGGCGTAGCGAAGCGACACGGAACCCCTGACCGGCCGGCCGGTATAACGCGCCCGGCCTGGGGGAGGGCGGGTTCGGCGCGGCCGCGGTGTGTTTCCTTGCTCCTGGCCCGCGGGGCTGCTACTGTTATGTACAGCAACGCCTTCGGTAGCCGCATCCTCCCGCCGGCACGGCGCGCACACCGGGCAGCCCGCCCGGTTTCCACCTTCTGGACATCCCCCGGAGCCAGCCATGAAACTGTCCCTGTTTGCCGTCGCTGCCGCTGCCTGTGCGCTGGCCTCCACTCCCGCACAGGCGCAGCCGGAGGTCGTCACGGACCAGCTCGAGTCCGCCGCCAGCATGATGGCCGAGGACGGCTTCCTTCCCGCGGACGAGCCGGTCACCGGCACGCTGGCCCAGGGCGACGACGAGGAGTTCGAGCTGGACCTGCAGGCCGGCGTGAGCTACTTCATCGTGGGCGTGTGCGACAACGACTGCTCGGACCTGGACCTGGTGCTCACCGACGAAGGCGGCGACGAGGTGGACAGCGACCGCAAGCTGGACGACATCCCCATGCTGGTGCTGGAGGCGGAGCGCACCGGCAGCTACGTGCTCTCCGTGCAGATGGCCACCTGCGACGCCAGCCGGTGCCACTACGGCGTGCGGGTGTTCCAGCAGCGCTAGCGCGGCTGCGAGACTGGCCGAAATGACGAAGGCGCCCGGCCGCACGCCGGGCGCCTCGTTTTTCATCCGGAGGACAGCGACTGACGTCGCCGCGTCGCCGCAACGACTGCGCGAACGCGGGGCGTCCGGCACCAGCCGGACGCCCCGCTTCCCCGTTGCGGGCAGATCGGAGCTCAGCCCGCGGCGCGCTCGTCGAGGGCCTCGCGCCAGCGCAGCAGCCGCGGCGCCAGCGAGCGGTCGGGGGGCGCGGGGCGGTACGCGGAGAGCGACACCAGCGACGGCCGCTGGAACGAGCGCCAGCGCCGCATTCCCACCTGGTCCCCCAGGTCGCGCGCCAGGGTGTGCAGGCGCGTGCGGGCGTGGTCCTTCTGCGGCGCGTCGCCCACCGCCAGCGCGATCAGCAGCGCCTCGCGCGCGGCACCGGCGTCGCCCAGGGAGAGCGCGGCGCCCGCCAGCTCGTGCGCGGCGCGGGCGCGGTCCACCGGGTCCACGTAGCGGGCCGCGGCCAGGCACAGGTCGCGGGCGGCGCCGCGGCGGTCGCCGGCGGCGCGGCGCAGGGCCGCCCGCTCCTCCAGCCCCACGGCGGCGGCCTCGGCGTCGCCGGTCTGCAGGGCGCGGCGGATCACGACGCCCAGCCGGCGGACGCCGTCGTCGGAGACCACCGCCTCGCCCACCTCCGCCAGCCGCGCGATCTGCCCGTTGCCCTCGTCCAGGTCGCGGGCGGCGCAGTACAGCACCAGCGCGCGCTGCCGGTCGCCCATCTTGCGGGCCACCCGGGCCGCGTGCAGCGAGGTGGCGCTGCTCCCCTCGTCCAGCGCCAGCGCCAGGGTGATGGCGGCGTCCGCCTCCGGCAGCCGGCGCGTCTTCTCCAGCTCGCAGGCGTACGAGACCAGCGCCCCGGAAAGCCGGCCGGCCGCGCCGCCTTCCTCCAGCACGCGCAGGGCGCGCAGCAGGATGCTCCTCTCCGCGCTCTTCTCCAGCCCCGCGACCTCCGCGTGGGCGCGGCGCAGGGTGAACTCGTCGGCCGCGCCGGCGTCGGCCAGCTGGACGGCGCGCAGCACCAGCGCGCCCGCGGCGGCCCGCCGCGCGCGCTCCCCGCGCTCCGTCTCGCTGATGTGCCGCAGCGTGTCCTGCGCCGCCGCCGCCGTCTGAATCGCCTGCGTCATCCCCGCTCCGAGAGATTGAGAACCGTTCTCAATCAATTTAGCGTCGCCTGACCCGCGTGTCAAAGCATTTGTTTGTCCGCGTGCAAGCGGCGGAACGCATGGGGAGGCCGCGGTCTCCCCCTCTCCTCGCGCAGTTTGCGAGGGGAGGGGGTCGGGGGAGGGGGGCTCTACGCGCCCTGCTTGAGCTTCGAGAGGTACTTGCTGCGGAAGTGGCTCACCTTGGGGGCGATCACGATCTGGCAGTAGGGCTGGCGCGGGTTGCGCTTGAAGTAGTCCTGGTGGTACCCCTCCGCGCGGTAGAACTCCGTGAACGGCACCACCTGCGTCACGATGGGGCTGTCCCACACCCGCTCCGCCTCCAGGTCGCGGATCACCTCGCGCGCCGTCTCCCGCTGCTCGTCGGAGTGGTAGAAGACGACGGAGCGGTACTGCGTCCCCACGTCCGCGCCCTGGCGGTTGAGCGTGGTGGGGTCGTGGACGGTGAAGAACACCTCCAGGACCTCGCGATACGAGACCTCGGCGGGATCGAACGTCACCTGCACCACCTCGGCGTGGCCGGTGGTGCCGGAGCACACCGCCTCGTACGTGGGGTTGCGCGTGTGGCCGCCCGCGTAGCCGGAGACCACGCTCTCCACCCCGCGCAGGTCCTGGAACACGGCCTCGATGCACCAGAAGCACCCGCCGCCCAGCGTGGCGACCTCGCGCCGATCGTTCTCCATCCTCCGCTCCTTCGTTCGAGAGTCCCGCAACGCATTCTCGCCCGCCGGCCGCTCCGCCGCAACCGCCGCGAACGAAGCCGAGGGGGACGGCGGCGCCGTCCCCCTCGTCGTCATCCCCTCCGGACCGCGGGGCTACAGCCGGTCGTTGCGGCGGCCGTCGACGTCCACGTCGGCCCTGAAGGTGGTGCCCTCGCGGTCCACCTCGGCGCGCTCGCGGCGCAGGTCCGCCTCCACCGTCTCCGTCTCCGTCACCTCGCGCTTCTTCACCACCAGCTCCTCCTTGGGAACCACCCGCTTCTCCACCACCGCCTCCTCGGCGTGCAGCGGAACGCGGATCTCCTCGTCCTGGCCGATGGTGGCGCCGGTGGCGTGGTAGCCGTCCGTGATGGGCCGGCGCTCCACCTCCACCTCTTCGCGGCGCAGCGGCACCTCTTCGTGCACGTGCCGCGTCTCCACGTGCTTGTGCACGCCCACCTCGCCGGCCTCCACCGCCCGCTTGCCCACGCGCAGCTCTTCCTCGGAGAGCACCAGACGCGTCGCCTCTTCCTCGCTGATCCCCCGCGCCTGCATCCGCTCGCGGATCAGGGCCTCGCGATCGGCGAGGTTCCCCTCGTTCAGGTTGCGGTCGTTCAGGTTGCGGTCGTCGCGGTCCTTGAACTTGTCGAGCATGGAACCCTCCGTGGTTCGGTGAGGAAACGCCCCCCAGACGGGGGGCGGAGGGTCGTTGCAAGTGACGTTCCACGAAGAAGATGCGGCACCGTCCAGTCCGGACGGATTTCGCTAGTTCGTGAGGGGGCAAACGCTTGCGCCGGGGGGGTCCGGCTGGCCGTAGCTGCGGCGCTCCAGGCGCGGCTGCGCGCCGGGCCTCAGCACCAGCACGTACAGGTTGGAGTACTCCCCGTCGCACAGGTCCGGCATGCGCGGGCCGCCCAGCGCGCGGATGATCCCCGGCACGGTGTTGCTGTGCCCCACGACGAGCACCGTGTGCCCCGCGTGCCGGCGGACGGCCGCCGCCACGGAGTCCACGTGCGCCCGGCCGGACTGCAGCGAGACGATCTCCGGCGTCAGCCCGCGCGCCTGGGCCGCCGGCCGCGCCGTGAGCTGCGTGCGCTGCCGCTCCGTGGCGATCACCGCGTGGATCTGCCGGCCCTCCAGCGCCTGCGCCAGCGCGCGGGCCCGCGCCTCGCCCGCCTCGGTGAGCGGCGGGTCGTTGTTGCCGGCGAGCGCCGCGCGCTCGGCGTGGCGCACCAGGATCACCACGGTGGAGTCCTGCGCCGCGGCGGGGACCGCGGCCAGCAGCGCCGCGGCGAAGAGGGCGGATCGAAGCAGTCCGGGCATGGCGGGATCGGGATCGGGTGGATGATCGGGGGATGGACGTGGATCGTCAGCCGGTGACGTCCTCGCGCCCGGCGACGGCCATCATGGTGGCGGTCATGGCGGCCACGTGGCGCTCGCGGCCGTCCTGCACGGCGAACGCGTCGGCCATGGCGACGGTGATGGTGCGCCCCGGGCGCACCACCCGCGCCCGCGCGATCACCCGCTCGCCGCGGGCGGGGGCCAGCAGGTTCACCTTGAACTCGATGCTCAGCACCCCCGCGTCCGCCGGCATCAGCGTGAACGCGGCGTACCCGCAGGCGCTGTCCAGCACCGTGCTGACGATGCCGGCGTGCAGAAAGCCGTGCTGCTGCGTCAGGTCGCCGCGAAAGGGGATCTCCACGTCCACCTCTCCCGGCGCCACCCGCGCCAGCCGCGCGCCGATCGTCTCCATCACCCGCTGCCGGGCGAAGCTGCCGCGGACGCGGGCCTCGAAGTCGGGGTCCTGCGGAGTGAACACCAGGGAACAGGGAACAGGGAAGAGGGAATAGCCTGTACCGGGTCAATCTGCACCCGTCCGACGTGATTGCACCAGCACCGGCCTCTTGCGCGGCGGGCGGCGAGGCGGAATCCTCATCCGCCCGACGACCTTTCCCGCTGATGACGATGACGATCGATTCCGCCGCGTTCACCATCCGCCGCGCCCTTCCGGAGGATGCCCCCGCCCTCGCCGAACTGGCGCTGCGCACCTTCGTGGATACGTTCGGCGCGGAGAGCGAGCCGCACGACCTGGCGCTGCACACCGCGCGCTCCTACGGCGTGCCGCAGCAGCGCGCGGAGATCGCGCACCCGCGCATCGTCACGCTGCTGGCGGAGGTGGACGGCCGGCTGGCGGCATACGTACAGGTCCAGCGAGGCGAGGTGCCGGAGTGCGTTCCCGACCGCGCGGCCGCGGAGGTGGCGCGCTTCTACGTGGACCGCGGCTGGCACGGCCGCGGCCTGGCCCAGCGGCTGATGGACGCCGCGCTGGACGAGGTGCGGGGCCTGGGCGCGCGCAGCGTGTGGCTGGGCGTGTGGGAGAAGAACCTGCGCGGCATTGGCTTCTACACGAAGTGCGGATACCGCGACGTCGGCTCGCACACCTACATGTTCGGCACCGACCCGCAGACCGACCGCGTGATGCTGCGGGAGGTGTGAGGTCCGGGGTCCGCCGGCGCACGAAGCCCCCGCCCTGAGCGGCTGAAGCCGCCGCAACGACCGCGGAAAGCCCCGCAAACTGCGCGGGGCTTCAACTGCTTCAAAGGCAACGCATTGCCATCCTGAGGGAGGCGCCGCGAGATCCCGCCTGCATGACGAGCCATGGCGCCGACCGAAGGATCTACCGTCCGTGCCGCGACGCCTGCGTTCATGCACGCAGCCTGTCAACTCCCTTCCCCCACGCAGTTTGTGGGGGGAAGAATCGGGGATGGGGGGCGCCCCGGCGTACGGCAGGATCTCGCCACCACGCACGAACCGCCGCCTCCCCCTCTCCGCACGCAGTCTGTGCGGGGAGGGGTCGGGGGAGGGGCCCCCCTGGCCTGGCGCTTGAATCATCCCGCCGCGACCGCTCACCCCGACCGCACGCCGATGGCCGACGCGACCCGCTCCGAGCGCCTGGACCGCCTGCCGTTCACCCCCGTGCACCGCCGCCTGCTGATCGTCGCCGGCGCCGGCTGGGCGATGGACGCCATGGACGTGGGCCTCATCTCCTTCGTCATGGCCGCGCTGGCGAAGCAGTGGGCGCTGGAGGGCGGCACGCTCTCGCTCATCGGCTCCGTCGGCTTCGTGGGGATGGCGATCGGGGCCAGCCTGGGCGGCAGCGTGGCGGACCGGGTGGGCCGCCGGTTCGTCTTCGCGGCCACCCTGCTCATCTACGGCCTGGCGACGGGCGCGGCGGCGCTGTCGTGGGACGTGTGGTCGCTCCTCGCCTTTCGCTTCCTCATCGGCTTCGGGCTGGGGGCGGAGCTGCCGGTGGCGTCCACCCTGGTGAGCGAGTTCGCGCCGGCGCGCATCCGCGGGCGCGTGGTGGTGCTGCTGGAGGCGTTCTGGGCGGTCGGATGGATCCTGGCCGCGCTCATCGGCACCTACGTCATTCCGCAGTCGGAGCAGGGGTGGCGCTGGGCGTTCGCGCTGGGCGCGCTCCCCGCCCTGTACTCCGGCGTGGTGCGCCGCACCCTGCCGGAGTCCGTGCGCTTCCTGGAGGCCCGCGGCCGCGTAGACGAGGCGGAGGCGGTGGTCCGGCAGTTCGAAGCCGCCGCCGGCGTCCCCTCGCCCGAGCGGACGGCGGCGGCCGCGCCGGCCACGCCGACCGCGCGGGTGGGGCTGGGCGAGCTGTGGCGCCGGACGCTGGCGCGGCGCACGCTTGCGCTCTGGCTGGTGTGGTTCGGGATCAACTTCGCCTACTACGGCGCCTTCATCTGGATTCCCACCCTGCTGACGGAGCGCGGCTTCTCGCTGGTCAAGAGCTTCGAGTACACGCTCATCATCACCCTGGCGCAGCTCCCCGGGTACGCGGTCAGCGCCTGGCTGATCGAGAAGTGGGGGCGGCGGCCCACGCTGGCGGCGTTCCTGGCGGGCTCCGCCGCCGCGGCGGTGTTCTTTGCCGTGGCGGACTCGCGCGACGCCATCCTCTTTGCCGGGTGCCTGCTCTCGTTCTTCAACCTGGGCGCGTGGGGCGCCGTCTACGCCGCCACCCCGGAGGTGTATCCCACCGCCGTCCGCGCGACCGGCGCGGGGTGGGCGGCGGGGTTCGGCCGCATCGCCAGCATCCTGGCGCCCCTCTCCGTGCCGCCGCTGATGGCCGCGGGCGGCACCGAGGCGGTGTTCGGCACCTTCGCGGCCTTCTTCGGCGTAGCCATCGTCGGCGCGCTGATGCTCCCCGAGTGGCGCGGCCGGCGCCTCGCGGAAGACGCCGAGTCCGCGTGAATGCAAAGAGATTGGCCTCACACGGAGTCAGCGGAGTTAACGGAGTTCGTTCGTGCTGGGTCCATGGATCTTCTCTCATCCACAAAAAGGAATGATGGGAAGAAGGATCGTCCTCGCGAGAGACAACTCCGCTGACTCCGTTGACTCCGTGTGAGGCCATCTTCTTTCGAACCGGATTACGCGTGGGGCTGCGATTTCTCGCGTGAATCCCCATCTTTACCGGCTCCGGATGATGACGACCGGCGGAATCACACTGCGATGACGAGCTTTTTCGACGACCTGGAGGCCCGCGGCCTCATCCACGGCGCCAGCGAGGGCGCGCGCGCGGCACTGAGCGCGGGGCCCGTGACCGGCTACATCGGCTTCGATCCCACCGCCTCCAGCCTGCACGTGGGCTCGCTGCTGCCCATCCTGGCGCTGGCGCGGATGCAGCGCGCCGGTCACCGCCCCATCGCCCTGGTCGGTGGCGGGACGGGGATGATCGGCGACCCCAGCGGCAAGACGGTGGAGCGGCAGCTGCTCACGCCCGAGGACGTGGAGCGCAACGTGGAGGGCCTGCGCCGGCAGCTGGGCCGGTTCCTGGACTTTTCCGGGAAGGGCGGGGCGCTGCTCATCGACAACCACGAGTGGCTCGGCGGGCTGGCGCTGATCGACTTTCTGCGCGACGTGGGAAAGCACTTCACGGTCAACTACATGCTGGCCAAGGAATCCGTGAAGCTGCGGCTGGAGCAGGAGAGCGGGCTGTCCGTTACCGAGTTCGCCTACTCGCTGCTGCAGGCGTTCGACTACCGCGAGCTCTTCGACCGCCACGGCGCACGGCTGCAGATGGGCGGCAGCGACCAGTGGGGCAACATCACTTCGGGGATGGAGCTCATCCGGCGCACCCGCGGCGAGCACGTCAACGGGATCGTGATGCCCCTGGTGACCACCGCCAGCGGGGTGAAGTTCGGCAAGAGCGAGGCGGGGACGGTGTGGCTGGACGCGGAGCGCACCTCGCCCTTCCGCTTCTACCAGTTCTGGCTGAACGCCGAGGACGCGGACGTGGACCGCTACCTCAAGTTCTTCACCTTCCTTCCGGTGGACGAGATCGCCGGCATCGTCGCCGAGCACCAGGCCAACCCCGCCGCGCGCGCGGGCCAGCGGCGGCTGGCGGAGGAGGTGACGCGGATGGTGCACGGCGAAGACGGCCTGGCGCGGGCCGAGCGGGCCACGGCCGTGTTCTTCGGCAGCCGTCCCGCGCAGGACCTCCCCGCGGCGGAGCTGCTGGACGTGTTCGCCGACGTGCCCTCGACGGAAGTCGCGCGCGACCGCCTGGCGGGCGAGGGCATCCCCGTCGTGGACCTGCTGGCGGAGTCCGGCGTCGCGTCGTCGAAAGGCGAGGCGCGCCGGCTGATCGCGGGCGGCGGCATCTCCATCAACGGCGAGCGCGTCCCCGCCCCCGAGCACCGCGTCCGTTCGGAGGAGGCGATCGACGGCCAGGTGCTGCTGCTGCGCAAGGGCAAGAAGCAGAACCACGTGGTGCGGCTGGTGTGACGCCGCACCGGAGCGGCGGAAGCCGCCGCTCCGAATGCCAGAAGCCCCGGCCGGCACGCTCGCCGAACGGGGCTTCGCACACTCGCTCCCGGCCCAAATCTCACCACACGCGGTCAACACCGTATCGGTCGAGTGCCGGGTCAGCACTGATGATCGGCATCTCCTCCATCCGTGCCTGCACCACGAGCATCCGGTCGAACGGGTCGCGGTGGTGGTGAGGCAGGCTTGCCACCTCCAGCGCGTGGTCCAGAGCGACGGGCAGCAGACCGATCCGGTTCTCCAGCATCTGCTGAGGGACGAAGCTGCGGACAGGCGAAGGAAGCGGGAGCTTGCCGAGTCCCGCCTTGACCGCGATCTCCCAGATGCTCGCGATACTCAGCAGAACCTCGGAATCATGGGCTTCGATCCTGTTTCGGGCCACATCGCTCAGCCGCCTGTCTCCACTGATGAACCAGAGAAAGGCATGGGTATCAAGGAGCGCTCGCATGCGGGATAGCGGGTTACATGTAGTCCCGGAAATCCTCGAGCGGCTCGTCGAAGTCGTCAGGCACGGTGAACTGGCCCCGCGCGCTGCCCGCCTTGCGCGGCCCGAGCGGCGCCGGAAGAGCATGTTCCTCCATGGGCATCAGGCGAGCCACCGGCTCCCCGTCCCTCACGAGCACGACTTCCTCACCCTGTTCGACGGCGGCAAGGGCATCCGCGAGCTGGCCCTGCGCCACATCAATCTCTTTCCGTGCCATGATTCTCTCCATTTGGGCCGGTTCCGCTGAATATAACGAACAATCCAGACAACCTGTAATCAAAATCAGCCATCCAGCGAACTTATTTTCCGCCAGATGTCTGTGCTGCGTATTGCGCGATCTGGGTTTAGCTTACGCGTGCCGCAGCATCCGGTTGAATGCGTAATAACCGCCGCGAATCGCTTCCGGGCGAGACGCCAGCGGTACCCGCGCGTCAGTCGCGAGCCAGATGACCCTGCGGACGTCGGCTGGTCGCCACTCCGTTAACTCCGTTGACTCCGTGTAAGGCCGTTTCTGTTCCGGGCTCGACACGGCGAATCTGCATCACACACGAGAGCGGGCGGGCCGCCGTTCCCGGCGATCCGCCCGCTCGACCATCCCGACTCCTGCGCGAGCGCACTCACGCACTCACGCACTCACGCACTCACGCACTCCCCCGCATCACACCGCGTCGGAAAGCGAGGTGAAGGTGAAGTCGCGCGCCTTGATGGCGGGCACCATCACCGCGCCGCCCGCGCCGTCCTCCGCCGCGTTCACCCGCACCGGCTCGCTCATCATCTCGATGTTGTTGAGCAGGAAGATGGGCGACTCGTTCCACCGCAGGTTCTTCACCGCGGAGGTGATGCGGCCGTTCTCGATGAGGAAGGTGCCGTCGCGGGTAAGGCCCGTGAACAGGATGGTGCGCGGGTCCACCGCGCGGATGTACCACAGCCGCGTCACCAGCAGCCCGCGGTCGGTGGAGCGGATCATCTCCTCCATGGTGGCGTTGCCCCCCGTCATGCGGTACGCCGCCGGGAAGCCGGTGGGCTGGCGGTTGTTGCGCTGCGCCCAGAAGCGGTTGTACACCAGGTTGGCGACGGTGCCGTTCTCGATCCACGTCATGGGCCGGTTGGGCAGCCCCTCGCCGTTGAAGGGGATGACCGCCGTGCGCGGGTCCGCCGGGTTGGTGGTGATGGTCACCCGCTCGTCGACGATCTTTTCGCCGATCTTGTTCCCCCCGCCGGGCTTGCTGAAGAACGAGCGCCCCTCGTCGGCGTTGCGCGCGTTCATGCCGAACATCATCAGGTTCACCAGGTTGGCCACCGCGGTGGGCTCCAGGATCACCGTCCACTCGCCCGGCTCCACCGCGCGCGGGTTGCGCGACAGCTCCGCCTTGCGGATGGCGCGCTCGCCCAGCTCGGCGAAGTTCATCAGCCCCACGTCGTTCTCGCCGCCGCCGGCCCAGCCGCTGCCGGTGCCGTCGGGGGTGCGCACCGTGGTGGTGAAGCTGATGCCGGTGGCGCGGGCGTAGCCGAACAGCCCCTTCCTGTTCGCCACCGTGTTGCTGCCCGTGAAGTGCGCCAGGAAGCCGGTGCTGATCAGGTTCTGCCGCTGCGCCGGGGCGGTCACCTCCATCACCGCCCGGGCGCGCTGCTCCGGGGTCAGGTTGGCGGTGCTGTCGAAGAACGGCTCCACCGGCAGGTACTCCTGCGGCGGCAGCTCGCCCAGGTACTCCGGGTCCTCGGGCACCAGCCGCGCCAGCCGCTCGGAGGTCTGCACCACCTGCCGCAGCGACTCGTCGTCGAAGCGGTTGGTGGTGGCCGACGCCACCTTGCGGCCAAAGGCGCTGGTCACCGTGATGTTGGCGTCGTACGCGTCGCCGCTGGTGGAGACCTGGTTCACCGCGAAGCGGGTGTTCCCCTCGCTGCCGCTGTTGATGTTGACGCGCGCCTCGTCGGCCGTGGAGAAGGACAGGACCTTCTGGGCCAGGGCCTCGGCGTCCGCGCGGGTCAGGTAACGGTTGTCGGGCATTGCTCAGGCTCTCCGGCCGGTGTTGATGACGTTGACGCCGCGGAAGCGGGCCGCGGGACACCCGTGGCTCACGGCGTTGCTCTGCGCGGGCTGGCCCTTGCCGTCGTTGAAGGAGCCGCCCTGGAAGTAGGTGCTGGGGCCGCCGATCATGTCCATGCCGTTCCAGAACTCCGGCGTCCTCATCTGGTACGCCACGTCCTTCAGCAGGCCGGTGATGCGGCCGTTCCGGATCTCCTTGAACACCTGCCCGCCGAACTGCGCGTTGTAGCGCTGCTGGTCGATGGAGAAGGAGCCGTCGCCGTCGATCAGCACCCCGTTCTCGATCCCCGACACCAGCTCGTCCACGCTCACGTCGCGCTCGGCGTTGGGGAGCAGGTTCACGTTGGGCATGCGCTGGAACTGCACCGCGTTCCAGCTTTCCGCGTAGCTGTTGCCGTGGCTGCGCACCGGCTTGCCGCTCTGGCGGTACCACTCGGCCAGCCAGGGCGCCTGCTCGCGGGTGGTCTGCAGGTCGTTCAGGATGCCGTTCTTCACGATCAGGTACTCGTCGGGCTTCACCCCCTCGTCGTCCCAGCCGATGGACGACAGGCCGCCCGGCGACGAGCGCTCGCCCTGGATGTTCATGAACTCCTGGCCGTAGCGGAACTTGCCCAGGAAGTTCTCGATCGGGTAGATGAACGAGGTGCCCGCGTAGTTGGCCTCGTACCCCATGATGCGGTCCAGCTCCGTGGGGTGGGCGATGGACTCGTGTATGGTGAGCCACAGGTGCGTGGGCAGGAGCACCAGGTCGTAGCGCCCCGGCTCCACCGCCTTGGCGGTGAGCTTGGCCACCGCCTCCTCGGCCCAGCGCGGTGCGTTCTCCACCAGCCGGGCGTCGCGCACGTGCTCGTAGCCCAGCCCCATGGGGGCGACGTCGGTGCTGGCGCGGGTCTGGAAGTCCGACCCGTCCGGCGCCACCGCCGTGATGGTCATGCTGGGATAGGAGCGGTGCAGCGTCTGCTCGATGTACGAGCCGTCGGTGCTGGCGAAGGTCTTCCCCAGCCGCTGCGCGAACATCACCGAGTTCACGAAGCGCGCCCCCTGCACCCCCAGCGCCGCCGCGTTGGCCCGCAGCAGCAGGTCCACCTTCTCCTCGATGGGGACGGAGAAGGGGTCGATCTCCACCGGCGAGTTCCAGCGGCCGTCGGGCACCCGCTCCACCGGGGCCAGCTCCAGCGGGCGCTGCCGGGCGGCGGCGTTGGCGCGCGCCTGCGCCACCGCCTGCTGCGCCACCCGCACCACCTCGTCCGCGTTCAGGTCGCGGCTGGCCGCAAAGCCCCACGCCCCGCTGGCGATCACCCGCACGCCAAAGCCGAAGGTCTCGCCGTCGTTGAAGAAGGTAATCTGCCGCTCCCGCGTGCCCAGCGCCTGGGTGCGGTTGGCCGCCAGGCGAAAGTCCGCGTACGTGGCGCCGGCGGAGCGCGCGGCGTCCAGCGCGCGCATGGCCAGCTCGCGGTTCACCGCCGCGTCCAGCGGCTCGAACGGCGCGGCCTGGGCCAGCCGAGGAAGGATCGCCGACCCCGCGCTCAGCCCGGCGGTGACCGCCGCGCTCTGCAGGAGGAAGTCTCTGCGCTTCATGGATACTCCGCTTGAGGGTTCGTGGGACTGCGGAAACTAGAACGGACGTTCGAACCTGGCAACGCCGCGCGGGCGCGGCGGTTGCGTGGCCCCGGCCCGCATGAGCGACTCCGGTCCTTCCGTCGCCGTCGTGGGCGCCGGCCCCGCCGGGCTGGCCGCCGCGCTGCGCCTGCACGCCTCCGGCGCCGCCGTCGCCGTCTTCGACGCGGCGGCCGCGGTGGGCGGGCGCACGCGCACGGACCCGGTGGACGGCTGGCGCATCGACCCCGCGGTGCAGCTGTACGCGGCGACGTACCACGCCTTCTTCGGCCTGCTGCGCGCCGCGGGCGCCGGGGAGCTGGCGGAGCGCTCCCCCGGGCGCGACGCCCTCTGGCGAAAGGGGCGCGCGCACGAGGTGGTCTACGGCTCCCCCGCCAGCATGCTGGCCTCGGGCGCGCTGCCGCTGCCGCTCAAGCTGCGGATGGGCGCCCAGTACCTTCCCTTCCTGCAGCGCCACGCGGCCGACCTGGACCTCGCCTCGCTGGAGAAGGCGGCCGCCGCGGGGCTGGACGGCGAGTCCATCGCGGCGTGGGGCCGGCGCGAGCTGGGCCGCGACTTCGTGGACCTGCTGGCCGCGCCGCTCCTGGCCACCCTCTACGGCACCCTCCCGGACGAGGCGAGCGCCGGCTTCTACCACGCCCTCGCGCGCCAGGGGCTGGCCCTGCAGGTGAACGCCCTGCGCGGCGGCGCGGACGGCTTCTGCCGCGCGGCGGCGGACCGCCTGCGGGAGGGCGGCGCCGGGCTCCGTCTTTCCACGCCGGTGGACGCGGTGGAACCGGCGGAGGGCGGCGTCCGGGTTTCCGGCAAGGGGTGGAGCGAACGCTTCGACGCCGCGGTGGTGGCGGTGCCCGCGCCGGAGGCGCGGCGCGTTGCTAAATTTTTGACACGCCAGGGCACAGAAACGTTGCTCGGCGTGCGCGTGCGCCCCGCCGCCTCGCTGGCGCTGCTGCTGGACCGCCCCGCCGGGGTGCGCTGGTTCGGCCTTTCCCACCCGCCCGGCGAGTTGCGCACTGTCGCCGCCATCTGCGTACAGGAGAACAAGATGGGCGGGCTGGTACCGCCGGGCAAGGGGCTGCTGGTCGTCTTCGCCCTTCCGCACGCGGCGGAGCGGCTGCTGGGCGGCACGGCGGACGACGCGCTTCCCCAGCTGCTCCCCGACGTGGTGCGCGCGCTTCCCGGGGTCGACCGGGCGATCGTCGGGGCGCGGCTGTACACCTGGCGCGACGGGTGGACGATCTTTGGCCCCGGCTCGCTGGGCCGCCTTCCCGCGCTGCGGGCGGTTGCGCTGGACTCCGCGGATCGCGCGGTGCTGGCGGGCGACTGGCTGTACTCGCCCACGGTGGAGGGCGCCGTCACCTCCGGCCTCGCCGCCGCCGACCGCCTTCTCGCGCGCCTCCGCTAGCTCGCCGCACCGCACCCGAACGGTGGTCGCACGCGGAGGATGCGGAGGGCGCGGAGGCGCTGCGCAGGCGGACTTCGCGAATTTCCAGCAGCGAATTATGCTCTTTGCGGATTGCTTTCGGTGACCCGTTCCGCCTGAGCTCCGCCATCACAGCCAGAAGGCGGCGCTGCAGTCCGCGAAGGCGGACTTTGCGAATTTTCAGCGGCGAATTCATTCCGGCGGGCGGACGGCACGTTACCGGAGCAGAGTCGCAAGGAGCATCGACGCCGGGCGTGGGGCCGGCGTGCCCGGGCTGATGATCGGCTGAACCGTCCTCTTCCACCCATCCTCCTGTGACGAACGCGCGGCTGCGAGGTTTCGACCGTTCCTCGCGCGGGCTAAGTTGTCGCGCCGGTCCCCCTGGACCGGCCGTTGCTCTCGCATTCTCGCACTGTTCGATGGCCCTGCCCGAGCTGCTCGACCCCGACCTCTGGTGCCCGCTGACGGACCGCGCGCGCCGCGACCTGCTCGCGCGCGCGCTGCTGGACGCGCTGCAGGGGGCGCCCGGGGTGCGGGACACGCGCATCGAGGCGGGGACGGTGGAGCGGCCGTACGACTACACGGCGGTGGTGGAGACGGACGTGGGGGACCTCAAGACGCCGCTCTGGTCGCACGCGCGCGCGCAGATCTTCTGCGATCCCTCCATTCATTCCGCGAACCGAAAGCAGCTGGCGCCGGGGCTGGACCTGCGCAGGGCGGCGGAGCGGCTGCGGTCGCGGCTGGACGCGCGATTTTCGCTGGAGAGCCGCGGGCTCACGCTCACCCTGTCGCCGGAGCCGGGGGTGCAGCGCACCTGGACCGCGGAGCGGGCCCGCTTTCGCGACCGCACGGCGGTCACCCGCGAGGACGTGATCGAGAAGGCCGCGGACGTGGACCTGCGCGACCTGCTGGCCCACTTCTACACCGGCCCCTCCCTCCGCGCCGCCGCGGCGGACGGCACCGCCTTCCTCCTCCCCGCCGCGTCGGAAGAGGAGGGGCGCCTGGTCACCCTCTGCCCGGCCTGCCAGCGCTGGGCGGAGGGCGCCCACGCCGCCTGTCCGGAGTGCGGCGGGCCGGCGGAGGCCGTCCTCGCCGCGCGGCCGGCGAGACGGTAGTTCGTACCGATGAAGTTCGTGTCCGGCGGCGGACGCCGAGCCGCCCAGGAGCGAATGAATTCGCCGCTGGAACATCGCAACGTCCGCCTGCGCGGACTGTACGTCAGGCATACTTCAGCGAACCCGATGTCATCGATCGACACGCTCCCCGCTGGCGGGGCCACGCACCTGGAGTGCACGCGCTGCGGCGCATCGTACGACAGCGAGGTGCCGCACCGGCTTTCGCCCTGCTGCGAAAAGCCGCTGTACCCGCGCTACGACCTCGACGCCATCCGCACCCGCCTCTCGCGCGCCGCGCTCGCGGGGCGCTCGGCGGACCTGTGGCGGTACGCGGAGCTCCTTCCCGTGCGCGATCCCGCCAACGCCGTGCGCCTGGGCGAGGGGTGGACGCCGATGATCGACGCGCCGCGGCTGGCGGCGCGCATCGGCGTGGCGCGCTGCTGGGTGAAGGACGAGGGGCAGAACCCCACCGCGTCGTTCAAGGCGCGCGGGCTGTGCATGGCCGTCTCGCGCGCGAAGGAACTGGGGATCACTGAGCTGGCGATCCCCTCCGCCGGAAACGCGGGAAGCGCAACGGCCGCCTACGCCGCCGCCGCGGGGATGCGCGCGCACGTCGTCGTCCCGCGCGACACGCCGCACCCGATCGTGGAGGAGATGCGCGCCCTGGGGGCCGACGTGGAGCTGTTCGACGGGCTGATCACCGACTGCGCGGCCCGGGTGGCGGAGGGGGCGCGCGAGCACGGCTGGTTCGACCTGTCCACGCTCAAGGAGCCGTACCGCGTGGAGGGGAAGAAGACGATGGGGTACGAGGTGGCCGAACAGCTCGGCTGGCGGCTTCCGGACGTGATCGTCTACCCCACCGGCGGCGGCACCGGCCTGGTGGGGATGTGGAAGGCGTTCGACGAGATGGAGCGGCTGGGGTGGATCGGGCCGGAGCGGCCGCGGATGGTCTCGGTGCAGGCGTCCGGCTGCGCGCCGATCGTCCGCGCGTGGGAGGAGGGGACCCCGCACGCGGAGCCCTGGGCGGGCGCGCACACCTACGCGTCCGGCCTGCGCGTTCCCCGCGCCGTGGGCGACTTCCTGATCCTGGACGCCGTCCGCCGCTCCGACGGCGCCGCCATCGCCATCGACGACGACGAGATGCGGCGGTGGACGCCCATCGTCGGCGCCGACACCGGCATCTTCTGCGCGCCCGAAGGCGCCGCCACCGCCGCCGCCGCCGCCCGCCTGCGCGAATCCGGCGCCATCCGCCCCGACGACGAAGTCGTCCTCTTCAACACCGGGAGCGGGTTGAAGTACGTGAGCTGAACGCGGGAGCTTGACGGGAGCGCCGGATGGGACGATTGTGAGGAGTGACCGCTTTTCTCGCGCAGGAGCACAGTGTGAACGCAATCCACGTCCGCAAGCACATTGACTCGGACCTGCTTCACATCCCGAGTTGCGGGAGATGATTGGACAGGACGCAGAGATCACGATCGTCCCGGAGGCGCTCGCTGAGGACGAGACGCTGGAGACGTTCCTCGGCGATTCGCTCCACCGGCCGCCGCCCACCCCGGAGGAGATGGAACGGCTCAGGGAAGCCGCGAAGCACAATCCTGGACTGGCGGCGGCGCTGCGCATGGCTGCGCGTGGCGGGCTGGACGTGGACACGATCGTGAGCATTCGCGCGAACAGCCGGTCGTGATCCTCACGAAGACGTCCCCGTGATCGAGCAGGCGCGCCGCCCTTCGTTCGAGGTGCAGCGCGTCATCGATTCCGGCCAGGCAGCCGTTTGTAGCCCCGTCATCGCGGAACTTCACGGCGGTGTTGACGAAGACATCTGGATGCTTGCCGGCCCGATGCTCGGTGACATGGAACGGCGAGGAACACGTATCCCGTTCCCCGACAGCGTGATCGCAGCGGCGGCCGTTCAGCATCGGATGCCCGTCTGGACCCGAGACCAGCACTTCGCCCGCCTGCGTAGCGTTGCGCCTGGGCTGACTTTCTTCCACGAAAGCGCTTCCTGATCTCCTCCTCCGGTCCCGGATTTGCCACGGGACCGGCGGCGTTTCAGGTTCGTGTGGGTGGACGTTTCGGGAACCGGAGGAGAGGCAACCGTGACCGAACTCGCCCGGCCAGGCGGACGCAGGAAATTCGGCATCGCGGGAATCCCGTGGTGGATGCTGGCGCTGCTCCCCATCATCTTCCTTGGCGGGGTGGCGCTGGCGCGCACCTCCAGCAGCGTGCCCGCCCAGTTCGGCCCGCGCGCGGGGGTGCCGGACTCGCTGCGCGAGCTCAAGGTCCCCCAGCCCAAGACGCCGCCGCTGCTGCAGGCCACCTACCTGCGCCGCGCCGTGGCTCCTCCCGTCGATTCCGCCGAGCTGGTGATCCAGGAGATGACGGACCGCTACCACATCACCGCGACCATGGCGCGCATGGTCCACGACGCCGCGGTGGAGGTGGGGCTGGACCCCGAGCTGGGATTCCGCCTGGTGCGGGTGGAGAGCGTCTTCGACCCCGACGCCATCGGCGCGGGGGGCGCCACGGGGCTGGTGCAGATGATGCCCGGCACCGCCCGCGACCTGAACCCCGACATCGACACGCGCAAGGAGCTGATCGACCCGCGCACCAACATGCGCCTGGGCTTCGGCTACCTGCGCGACATGATCGAGCGGTACGAGGAGCACGGTGCCGACGCGGTGCGGCTGGGGGTGATCGCCTACAACCGCGGCGAGATCGCGGTGGACCGGGCCCTGCGCCGCGGCGTGGACCCCGAGAACGGCTACGGCCGCCGCATCCTGGGCCCCCGCGCCCATGGCGGAAAGGAGTATTCCGGCAGAGGCATCATCCCCCTCCCACCCGACACGGCGAAGAGCGCGGAGGATGAGGGAAGCTGATCCGCAGCCACGAAAAGAAGAAAGCCTCACACGGAGTCAACGGAGTCAACGGAGTCCATTCCTCCGCTCACTCCGTTGACTCCGTGTGAGGCCCAGTCTTTCGATGCCTGGAGGTCAGTAGCTGTCGCGGCGGCGGCCGGGAGTGGACTGGCGGATCGCCTGCTTGAGCAGGTTCACCCGCGTCTGCAGGTCCGAGCGGCTGGGCAACGCGTCGGCCAGCACCCTCAGGATGTCGCCGGCGCGGTCCGCGACGGAGGGGGCGCGGCATTCCACGGCGTGCTGCTGGACCTGCCGGGCCAGGGTGCGGGCGCGGTCCCTGTCGGGGCCCGTGACGAAGAGCCCGCTCCCCGCGCTGATGATCACGTTCTCCAGGCGGTACGCGTCGGCTTCCATCTGCACGCAGGCCTCGGCACCGCGGTACGGGGGCGCGTCGCCGTAGCCGCCCCCGGGGCGCCCGCCGCGGCCTCGTCCGTGGCGGCCCTCGTCGTACCAGCCGTCTTCCTCGTAGGGATGCACCAGCGCCATGTAGACGATGGCCGTGGCCTGCGCGCGGCTCAGCGGGCGCGTCCAGGCGTCGCGGCCCAGCAGCTCCGTCCACGCCCGCTGGATGGCGTGGATCTGGTCCCGCGTAAGGCGGTGGGGACGAAAGCCGTAGTACCGCACGGCCTGGTCGATGGCCTGTTCGCTGCGCCCGCCCCGCCAGTGCGCGATGCTGGATTGCGCGGCGCTGGACTGGGCGGCGGCCTGGGCGTGCGGGGCGGCGGAAAACGCGAGCGCGAGCGCCGCGAGGCAGAGGACCTTCGGAAAGCGGATCATGGGAGTGTCCCGGGTTGGTCGGTGAGCCGAATCAGGTGAAGCACTGCCCGCCGTGGAATGGAGCAGGTCCGGGGCGGGTGCACCGGAAAAGCAGGCAATGGGGGCGCCCAACGAGTGAGGCACGGGCAACTCGTTGTGGTACAATCGATTCCATCGGATCGGCGGGGACGCGGTGGAGGTGCGGAGCGTCCTCGCGGGAGGACAGCAGATCGAGCCCGCGCGACGGAGCCATCGCGGAACGCGGCGGATCGTCCGTATGTTCCCGCGTCCGACGAATCGAACCCGGGCAGGAGAGCGCGTGAGCCATCCATCCACATCCCCCGATCCCGCGCTGCGCGAACGGCTGGAGCGCGCGGCGGAGGGGCTGGTCTACAGCAGCGAATCGGACCGACCCTTCGAGCTCTTCTTCCTGGCGGGCGGCGGGGACCGGCCGCCGGGGCCGCAGGCGTTCGCGCGGCTGCTGGGGGCGGACGCGGGAACGTTCGTGGAGGAGCGCGACCTGGACCACTTCTTCGCGCGCCACGCGGAGACCAGCGATCCGTACGACCTGGAGGCACAGCGCATCCGCCCCCGCTACGAGGCGCTGCGGGAACTGCTGCGCACCGCCCTCCACGGCACGACCGTGTACCGCCTGGGGAAGATCGAGGTGGCGTGTTACGTGGTGGGTGGCGATGGCCATGGTAACCTGGCGGGGTTGCGCACGGTGGCCATCGAAACCTGACGGAAGGGCGTCTAAGGTACGTTCCCTGCTACACATCCGTGACGCAGACCGGGCTCGAAAGTCTTGCTTTCGGCTGGCGGATTATGTATGTTTGAGGGTTCCCTCGCGGTTCTGCGCCCTCCCTTCATCCGGGGGCGCGTCATTTTTACCGGGACCTCCCTCCATGAAGCATTCTCCGCTGCGCGCCCTGGGCGCCGCCGCCCTGGCGCTGGTGCTCGCCTCGTGTAGTTCCGACCTGGTGACCGACGCACCCTCCGGCACCGCCGCGCTCGACGTCACGGCCGCGGCCGGGCCTTCGCTGGTGATCAACGAGATCATGCCCAACCCCGCCGGCGTTTCGGACGAGCTGGGCGAGTGGTTCGAGATCTACAACGCGGGCACCGCGGCGGTGAACCTGCAGAACTACCGCATCGCCTCCAACAACGACGCGGTGCACGTCATCAACGCCAGCGTGGTCGTCCCCGCGGGCGGCTACGTGGTGCTGGCGCGCAACGGCAACACCGCCACCAACGGGGGCGTGACGGCCAGCTACTCGTACGCGCACCAGACGTTCAACCTCAACAACAGCGCCACCGACTGGCTGGCCGTGCGCGACCCGTCGGGCGCCTCGGTGGACTCCGTCTCGTGGGGCACGGCGTCGCCCCCCAACGGCGCCTCGCGCGGCGTGATCGACCCGCTGGCCGACAACCTGGTGATGAGCGGGTCCAACTGGGCCACGCAGACCACCGTGTACGGCCTGGGCGACCGGGGCACGCCGGGCGCGGCCAACGACGGCAACGTCGCGCCGCCCCCCCCGCCGCCGCCGGGCAACACCAACATCGTCCTCAACGAGATCCTGCAGGACCCGCAGGCCGTGCTCGACGCCAGCGGCGAGTGGTTCGAGGTGCACAACCGCGGCACCACGGCGGTGAACCTGCAGGGTTGGACCATCGCCTCGCTGAACGACGCGGCGCACGTCATCTCCGGCAGCGTCGTGGTTCCCGCCGGCGGGTTCGTGGTCCTGGGCCGCAACGGCAACACCGCCACCAACGGCGGCGTGACGGTGGGCTACGTCTACGCCGGCACCACCACGCTGAACCTGGGGAACGGCACCGACTGGCTGGCGCTGCGCGACGGCTCCGGCGCGTCGGTGGACTCGATCGCGTGGACCAGCGCGGTGGCCGGCACCGCGCGCGCGCTGATCGATCCCGCCAGCGACAACCTGAACGTCAACGGCTCCGCCTGGACCAACTGTGGAGTGCCGTTCGGCGCGGGCGACCGGGGCACCCCCGGCGCGGCCAACACCGCCTGCAGCGGTGGCGCGGGGTCGGTGAGCCTGAGCATCAACGCCCCGCGGCAGATCCCCGTGGGCTACACCAAGCCGGCGTTCCCCACGGCGCGCGACGCCGCGGGGCAGATCGTCACGGGCGTCACCTACACCTGGACCAGCTCCAGCCCGTCGGTGGCGGCGGTGGACTCGCTGGGGTACATCTACGGCCTGGCGGTGGGCACCGCGACCATCACGGCCACCGCGTCCACCGGGGCGTCGGGGAGCGCGACCATCGAGATCCTGCCCGCGGACGTGCCCACCACGTCCGTCTACCGCAACCACCTGGAGTTCGGCGCGCCGCAGGGCGCGGCCGGCATCCCGGTGAACCGGCGAGAGTACGCCTCGTCGTACAGCGAGACGCGCGGCGGGCCCAGCTGGGTGTCGTGGAACATCAACGCCACGCAGTTCGGCGCGGCGCCGCGCTGCGACTGCTTCACCGCGGACCCGTCGCTGCCGGCGGGCGTCTACCGGGTGGTGGACTTCAACTACCGCAGCAGCGGCTACGACCGCGGCCACATGGTGCAGTCGGAGAGCCGCACGGCCACGTACCAGGAGAACGCGGCCACCTTCCTGATGACCAACATCCTGCCCCAGCTCGGCGAGAACAACCAGGGGCCGTGGAGCCGGTTCGAGAACTACCTGAACGACCTGGCCCGCCAGCAGGGCAAGGAGATCTACGTGGTCGCCGGCGGCGAGTACTCGTCGAACCCGCGCACGCTCAAGGGCGAGGGCAGGGTCCAGATCCCCGAGTTCACCTGGAAGGTGGCCGTGGTGATGGACGGCGGCGAGGGGCTGGACGACGTGCACGGCTACGGCGACCTGCAGGTGCTGGCCGTCCGCATGCCCAACGACTCGGCCGGCGGCACCGGGATGCGCAACAACCCCTGGGAGATGTACGCCACCACCGTGGACGACATCGAGGCGCGCACAGGCTACGACCTGCTGAGCGCGCTCCCCGCCCTGATCGAGAACGTGGTCGAGGCGAACGACCGCGCGCCGGTGGCGGCCACGGACGGGCCGTACACCGGGCTCGAGGGCTCGCCGGTCACGCTGGACGCCTCGGCGTCGAGCGACCCGGACGGCGACGCGCTCACCTACGAGTGGAGCTTCGGCGACGGCGGCACGGGGACGGGGTCCCGCCCCACCCACACCTACGCCGACAACGGTAACTACCAGGTGCAGGTGATCGTCACCGACCCGTACGGGGCGGCCGACACCGCCACCACCACGGTGACGGTGATGAACGTGGCGCCGGCGGTGGCGGCGTTCTCCGGCGGCACCCTGCTGCAGGGCGAGACGTACGCGGCCGCGGGCTCGTTCGCGGACCCGGGCGCGGACAGCTGGACGGCCACGGTGGACTACGGTGACGGCGCGGGCGCGCAGCCGCTGGCGCTCGGCGGCAACGGCTTCAGCCTGTCGCACACCTACGCCGCCGCGGGGACGTTCACGGTGACGGTGCGGGTGACGGACAGCGACGGCGCCGTGGGCGTGCGCACGGCCACGGTGGCGGTGCAGTCGCCGTCGCAGGCGATCGACGGGCTGGCCGACGACGTGGACGGCCTGGTGGACGCGGGCGACGTCAGCCGCGGCAACGGCGTCTCGCTGAACGCCAAGCTGCGCGCGGCGCAGCAGCAGCTGGCCCGCGGCAACGGCGCCACCGCGCTCAACCAGCTGGGCGCGTTCGTCAACGAGGTGGAGGCGATGGTGTCTTCCGGGCGCCTCTCCGCGGCGCAGGGCGAGGCCCTGGCGGCGGCGGCGCAGCGCATTGCGCAGAGCATCCAGAGCCTCTGATCCGTCTCCGGACG
>DATAAG010000051.1:0-10228 GCA_036260235.1 Longimicrobium sp. | reverse complement strand
GCGGTGCAGTCCGCGAAGGCGGACTTTGCGAATTTCCAGCGGCGACTTCAGTCGTTCAGGCGCGGGCCCGGCGATTCCCGGTGTAGAGCCGCAATGGACATCCTTCGCTCCGGCGCGGAGGCTGCGATTACCTGATCAGGTTCGCCACGAGCATCGATCGCCGCGGCGACGCCACGCTCCCCGCCTGCGCAACCAGGGGACGCGAGCCCCGTTGTTCGATCCCGGGAATCGTGATTGACCCGGGGTGCCGCAGCGCCTAGCATGGCGTCGCGAACGCCGCCGGGCTCTCCGGCGGCCGGATGACTCCTCCAATCCTTCGCGAGCGCCATGTCCATCGCCGAGATGCTGCTGCCCGAGTGGGACGTCGAGATGGCCACCACCCGCCGCGTGCTGGAGCGCGTGCCGGACGAGCGGGGCGAGTGGAAGCCGCATCCGAAGTCGTTCGCCATGGCGCACCTGGCGCAGCTGGTGGCGCGCATGCCCGGCTGGGCCACGATGATGATGAAGCACCCGGAGATCGACATCGCGCCCCTGGAAGGCCAGCCGGCGCAGGGGTACACGATCGAGAAGACGGAGACGCTGCTCGCCGAGTTCGACCGCAACGCGGCGGAGGGGCGCGCCGCCCTGGCCGCGGGGACGGACGACGACTTCCAGGCGCCGTGGACGCTCAAGGCGCGCGGCGTGGCCGTGGGGAGCGGAAGCCGCTACCAGATGCTGCGCACGAACATGCTGAACCACCTGGTGCACCACCGCGCGCAGCTGGGCGTGTACCTGCGCCTGGTGGAGGTGCCGGTGCCGTCGATGTACGGCCCCACCGCCGACGAGCGGTTCTGACCGTGGAGATCACCCGCACCCTCCGCGTGGCCGACCGCGAGGCCTGGCGCGCCTGGCTGGCGGAGCACCACCGCACGGAGAAGGAGGTCTGGCTGGTCTATCCCCGCAAGCACACGGGCCGGCCGCGCATCCCCTACAACGACGCGGTGGAGGAGGCGCTCTGCTTCGGATGGATCGACAGCACGCAGAAGACGCTGGACGCGGACCACACCGCCCAGCGCTACACCCCGCGCCGGCCGGGCGTCCCCTACTCCCAGCCCAACAAGGAGCGGCTGCGGCGGCTGATCGCGCAGGGCAAGGTGCTCCCCGAGGTTCGCGAGAGCGTGCAGGACGCGCTGGACGAGCCGTTCCACATCCCGCCCGACATCCTGCAGGCGCTGCAGGCCAATCCGAAGGCGTGGGAGAGCTTCCGGGGCTTCCCCGAGCCCTACCAGCGCATCCGCGTCGCGTTCGTCGACGACGCCCGCGACCGCCCCGGGGAGTTCCAGAAACGGCTGCGGAACCTGGTCGACAGGAGCGAGCGCGGCAAACGGTTCGGCTACGGCATCGAGTCCTTCTACTGACACCGGATGCGGAAAAGCACCTCGGTCGCCTGAGAGGGTGTTGCCAAACCGCACCCGAGCCTCCCCTGGCGTTCACACCGCACCCTCTGAGGGAACGCGGCGCGTTTTCCCCGGCTGTGGCGCGGGAAGATGATTTTCAAGATCGCGCATCAGGGAGTGCAGGCGGCTGGCTCCGGTGCGCCCGGAGACGATCCGGCGCACCCCATCCCTCCCCAAAAAAAATTCTCATGGCCCCCTGCCGCGCTTCCATCCCTCTGCCGTTCCCGATACCCTGCGCCGGCTCGTGCTTCGTCGGCAGCGCGCCATGCAATGGGCTGACATGAACAGGACCGTGGGAGCACGGGAAAACGGCACCCAGCAAAGTCTGTTGTCTCTTGCTCCACGTGGGCCTGTTCTCTTGGCGCGAATGATGTCACACGCCCCGCGGGACGCACCGGTCCCATCTCGCGGGACAGCCGCGCCCCGATCGCGCCGCAGATCCACGACGCTCCTTCGTACGCCCCCGCGCAGCATCCTTCTGCCGCGCCGTGACTTGCCCGCGAGCGCGTAGCAGATCCGAACCGTGGCGCGCGATCTGCTTACGCGATCGACCACCTCTCCCCGCGGCCCCCGCTCTTCCGCCGCGTTCTTTCCCACCGGTCCGCCCCCGCCCACACAGGAGCCCCCGACCATGTCCCACATCACCGGGACGCTGCAGACGCTGGCCTCGCCCATCCTGATCGGCCCCGTGACCGGGCCGCCCCCGCCGCCGGACCCGGACGTCTGGCCCCTGGACTTCGACCACGACGAGGCGCCCACCGGCAGCAAGTTCCTCATCCTGCACTTTCGCAACGCCAGCTTTCCCGGCGCCAACCGCCTGGAGGTGGACCTGGGCTACGGCACGGACGTGTTCACCGCCGCGTCCGGGACGGACTTCTAGACGCGGCCCGTCAACCTCTACAAGCTCCCCGGCGGGCTGGTGCCCATCCGCTACGTCCGCGACGGCGGCGGCGCGGGCGGGGGAGTGGAGCTGTTCGAGTACGGGCGCGGCGAGCGGCACCACGGCGAGTTCAACATGGGCACCCTCTCCAACTGCGACCCGTTCCTCAAGGACCCCGCCTACACGGAGCCGATCTACGACCCGTACTGGTTCTGCGTGGGCCCGCCGGAGTGGGAGAACGTCGCCTGCGTGATGCCGGAGACGGACGTGCGGGCGCAGGTGGTGCGCAGCGTGGGGATGATCATCGACGTGCACGGCGACCACGTCTCCACCTGCACAGTGACGCTGGTGGACGCGGACAAGGTGATCACCGCCGGGCACTGCCTGGCGGACCCCGGCGACGACCCCGCCATCGCCGCCGTCACCGCGTCGGTGACCTTCGACTACCAGACGGACTGCTTGGGGAACCGCCCGCCCGGGTACGACGCGAAGTTCCACAAGGTGGCGGAGGTGCTGGAGTGGAAGTACGACGCCGACGGCGACTACTGCCTGCTGCGCCTGGCGGAGCCCGTGGCCGGCGTGCCGCCCCTGCAGATGCGCCACGACCTTCCCGCCCTGGGCGAGCCGGTGTTCGGCGTGCACCACCCCAACGGCGCGGTGAAGAAGCTCTCCATCAAGCACCCCGCCTTCTCCACCGTGATCGGGAGCACCGACCAGGACATCGAGGTCCCCGACGGCTTCCACGTCTCCGGCGGCAGCTCCGGCTCCGCCCTCTTCGACACGGCGGGGCGCGTGCTGGGCGTGCTCTCCATGGGGAACCCCTGCGGCCAGAACGACTCCACGCCGTACCCGCTGCGCTACTTTCCCACCGCCACCTTCTTCCAGCAGACCGTCCCCGCCCCGCCGCCGCCGGTGACGCGCGACGTGATGGTGGTGTTCGACCGCTCCGGCAGCATGTCGCAGGACGACGGCACGGGGCGAAAGAAGATCGAGGTGGCGCGCGACGCCGTCTCGCTCTTCGTGCAGCTGGTGGCCGCGGACGCAGGGAACCGCGTCGGGCTGGTGTCGTTCAGCACCGCGGCCAGCGACCCGGTGGACCACGAGCTCGACGACCTGACCGGGGCCAGCCGCGCGGTGCTGATCGGCCCCGCGCCCTACTCCGCCGGCACGGTGGGCGGCCTGGCACCCGGGGGGAACACCAGCATCGGCGCGGGGATCGAGGCGGCGCGGCTGCAGTTCCCCGCCCCGGGCGCCAACCCCCGCGCCATCCTGCTGATGACCGACGGGATGCAGAACACCCCGCCGCTGATCGGCGACGTGGACGACGAGCTGGGGAGCATCGACCTGCACGCCGTGGGCTTCGGCACCGAGGCCAACCTGAACGGCCCGCTCCTCTCCGCCCTGGCCGCCGCGCACGACGGGCTGTACGTGCGGGCGGGCAACGGCCTCGCGCTGGAGAAGTACTTCTCGCAGGCGTTCGGCAACATCTTCCAGGCCGGGATCCTGATGGACCCGGAGCACGACCTCCCCGCCGGCGCCTCCGGGGAGCGCCTCCCCTTCCACGTCTGCGACGAGGAGACCGTCACGGTGGTGGCGGGATGGGACCGCACGGACGCGCAGCTCCTGCTGCAGGTGCGCACCCCCGGCGGCGCCCTGGTCACGGCGGCCTCGCCCGGGGTGGAAGCCGCCAGCGGGCGCTCGTGAACCTTCCTGCGCATCCCCCTCCCCCACGGCGGCAAGCGCGCGGGAGAGTGGATCGCCCAGGTGGTGCGCCCGGGCGGCGGCGGCGAGTTCCCGCCCCCCACGCCGGCGCTGCGCTACTTCGTGAACGTGATCCCCGGCGGCGGGCCGCGGCTGCTGCGGATGCCCGACCGGCGGCGCTACTACACGGGCGACCGCGTCAACCCGCTGGTCCTGCTCCGCTACCGGAACGGGGGATGGCCGCCGCACGGCAAGGTGACGGTGACCGTCAGCCGCCCCGACGCCGGCGCCGGCAACCTGCTGAGCGGCGCGAAGCTTTCCCCGCCGGCGGACGTGGACGGCGACACCCTCCCCGCGCGGCAGGCCACGCTGGCCGCGCTGGAGGAGCGGGCGGGGAGGCCGGTGATCGGCTACACGGAGGAGGAGCTCGAGCTCTTCGACGACCCCGACAACACGGAGGGACGGTTCGAGCCCGGGGGGATCTTCGGGCGGCCGCTGAGGGACTTCCTGCGGATGGAGGGGAGCTACACCTTCCATTTCCGCGCCCGCTACGGCCACGGCTGCACCGCCACCCGCGAGCTGATCTGGTCGCTGCACGTGGACGTCGGCATCGACCCCGGGCGCACGGACGTCACCACCACGCTGGGCCCGGCGCGGCCGGACGGACGCCGCGGCGTGACGCTGGTCCTGGTGCCGCGCGACCGCTACGGCAACCAGCTGGGGCCGGGGCGGCCGGACGCCGTCTCCGTCACGGGGGCGCCGGGGACCACCGTCAGCCCCGGCGTGGTGGACAACGGGGACGGCTCGTACACGGTGACCGGCAGCTGGGACCCGGCCTCCGGCAACGAGCCCGGCGTGGTCCTCCAGCAGCCCGGACGCCCCTGCGTCGCCCTCCAGGCGCCGCGCCCGGCCCCGCAGGCGGTGGACGACGGCGGACGGTGGAAGCCGCTCATCTGGCTACTGCTGCTCGTCATCCTGGTCCTGCTCCTCCTGCTGCTGCTCACCTGACCCGCGAGACGGATCGACCGGCCACACGGAGTCAACGGAGTCGGCGGAGTTCGCTCCTGCCGGCTCCGTAGATCGCTCCCACCGGCGGCGGGCGTCATTCCGCCAGCCTCGTGTCCCGGCCCGTCCGGGCGAAGACGAATCTTCCCGGGCCCGGGTCTCGTACCAGCGCACGCAAGTCGCCCCTGAACGCCATACCCGACCGGAGATAGAAACCCATGGAAGGCATTCTCGCCCTGATGATCCCCGTTCTCGCGATGGCCACCGGCTTCGCCTGGGTGCTGCGGATGCCGCCGGAGAAGCTGGCGGCCGGCCGCAAGCAGCAGCCGCTCGCTCCCGCGCCGGAGACGGCGGCGCTGGTGGACGAGGTGGCGCAGCTGCGCGAGGAGCTGGCGCGGGTGAACGAGCGGCTGGACTTCACCGAGCGGCTGCTGATGGATTCCACCCCCGCCCCGCGCCTGTCCGCGCCCGCAGCGGCCCCGCGCGTCCCCTCGCCCGCCCCGGCCCAGCCGCTCGCGCCCAGCGCCGGCGCCTGACGCCGGCCGATGGACCCGGATCGGCGCGAGCTGGTGGAGGTGCTGCGCGAGGCCCGGGCGCTGCTGGCGCGCCCGGGCAACGACTTCGACTGGTCCTCGTGGCGCGACGCCGACGACGCGCTGGAGGAGGTGGACGGGCTGATCCACGAGCTCGAAGCCGGCCGGCTCCCCACCCGCCACGAGGTCTCCATCATCTTCGCGCCGACCGGTCCCATGCAGGAAGCCGCCCTGAGCAGCGGGTGGGGCAACGAGTTCCTGGCCGTTGCCAACCGGTGCGACGCCGCCGTGGAGAAGGTGTACGGCAACGCCTGACTCAGTGCGGACGGCCCCGCGCGAGGGGCACGCCCCCTCCGGGCTCGCATGACTCGCCCACCTCCCCCAAAAACCCCTGGGGGAGGTGGTCGTTTCCGCCACCTGCGGGCGCGTCGACCGGCATTTGAGCTGCGTCCGCGGGGGCCCCTCCCCCAGCCCCCTCCCCGCTCGTTCCTCGCGGAGAGGGGGAGAACTGCAAACAGCGTCGCGCTTCGCGCGGACCCCTCATCCCCCCGCTCGTCTCCCGGAAGCTGCGCGGGATGAGGGGAGAAGTTCGGGCGCGCACGGCAGGTTCATCGCCGCTCTCCCTCCCCCACGCAGCTTGTGGGGGAGGGCCGGGGAGGGGGGCGTCGGCCCCTCGCGCCGAACCCGCCGAAGCGCCGCGGTCCCGCCCCCACCACCCCTCCCCCGACGTTGGGGGAGGGGTCGCCGCCCGTCGCGAGGAACGAGCGAAAGGGCCGGCGGGGGAGAGGGCCCCGCCGCCGCGCCAGCGACGGGCTGGCCGCACCGATGATCCGCATCCGTGGAACGGAGCTTGAGGGGCGGCCTGCGGGAGACGCACTTCCGCAGGCCTTCTTGCGCCTGCGACCCACCCCGACGAAAATCCCATGGAGCCGCAGGACAACAAGAAGCTCGCGATCGGCAAGGCGGTCAGCGCACACGAGCAGGCGGAGGCCGCGCTGAACGACCTGATGAAGGACGGCCCCGACCCGCGCTACGAGGCCATGGCGGAGCGCATCCGGCAGAACCTGGAGCAGCTGCGCGCGGACTCCGCCGCCAGCAGCCCCGCCGAGCGCGTTTGAAACCGAACCCGCCAGACGTTGTACCACGCAGCGTCGGCAGAGCAACCGAACAACACCGCTGTCGGCTCTGCTGACCCTGCGTGAGACCTGCTGTTCCCGGCTCTCCCCGCAGCACACAACTCATCTCCCCCGGAGGTCTGGATGCACTGGAAGCGGCTGATGCTGGCGGCGGCCCTGGTCGCGGGCGCGGCGGAGGGGGCGGCGGCGCAGGCGTGGGCGAACACCGCGCCGCGCGACGTCCGCGACATCTTTCTCGCCCTCCCCGTCGACGACGTGGACGACCGTCCGCAGCTGCGCGAGAGCGTCGGCGACCGGCTTTCCACGCGCGCGGGGCGGGTGGAGGCGCTGCGGGAAGGCGCGGAGATCGATCCGGTCAACTACTGGATCAGGACGTCGCTCCCCGCGCTGGACGGCGACGCCAGCCCGGTGGAGGTGATCCTGTCCTCCTACCGGCGCCCCACCGGCCGCTACCTCGTCGTGCTGCAGGTGAACGACCGGACGGCGGCGGGGCCGCGGAGCGTGAACTACGCGTGGGAGATGGAGGGGAGCACCTTCCGCCGGGCGGACATCCGCGAGTACCTGCCGGACCTGGAGTACGCCGACTTCTGGGAGGGGCCCCGCCCGCGGGGGGTGGAGAAGGACTTCTTCCTGGAGCTGGGCGCGTTCCACCTGCAGCTGCCCCGGTACGGCGAAAGGGCCGCGTTCCACCTCGTTCCGGCGCCGGCGGCGCCCGAGCTGGCGGCGCTGTTCCAGCGGCCCGCGCGCTCCGGCGTGGAGCTCCTGTGGGACCGCCGGCGCGGCGTCTTCGTCAGGGGCGACTACCTGGGCTCCGTCGCCTCCGGCGAGCGCGGCGGGCACCACCACCACGACTGACGGGAGAGCAGTTTCCATCTCTGGCGGGCGGGCGCGGAAAACCTTTGATCCCGCGCCCGTCCGCTTCATATTGGAACCGGCCACCGTTCGCACCCGGGCAGCCCGCTCCCGCCCGGCGTCCCCGCAACCCGGGGGCGCCGGGCCCGGGCGGCTCACGCGCGCGAAGGCTTTCCACGTCTGCCGAGACCAGACACGGCCTGAAGTCCCACGCCCGCGCGAGGGGTCCATGCAGCCGACCAACGTCTCCGATCCGCAGTACTACCACCGCGTCGTCGACTGCCAGTGGGGCTGCCCGGCCCACACCAACGTCCCCGAGTACATCCGGCTGGTGGCCCAGGGCCGCCACACCGAGGCGTACCTCCTCAACCGCCAGTCCAACGTCTTTCCGGGGATCCTGGGCCGCACCTGCGACCGCCCCTGCGAGCCCGCCTGCCGCCGCACCCGCGTGGACGGCGAGCCCGTCGCCATCTGCCGCCTGAAGCGCGTGGCCGCGGACCTGCGCGACGACGCCGTGACGCGCGCCCACCTTCCCGAGATCCCCGACGCGAAGAACGGCAAGCGCGTGCTGTGCATCGGCGCGGGGCCGGCGTCGCTCACCGTCGCCAACGACCTGCTGCCGCTGGGCTACGCCGTGACCATGTACGAGCGGCTGGAGCGCGCCGGCGGGCTGATGTGGAACAACATCCCGCGCTTCCGCCTCCCTCCCCGCGTGCTGGACGAGGAGATCGGGATGATCCTGGAGATGGGCGTGGACCTGCGCTGCAACCACCCCGTCGACAGCCTGAAGGCGGTGCTGGAGGAGGGGTGGGACGCGGTGTTCATCGGCTCTGGCGCGCCGCGGGGAAAGGAGCTGGAACTCCCCGGGCGCCACGAGAGCGACCGCATCCACATCGGCATCAGCTGGCTGCAGTCCATCGCCTTCGGGCACGTCGACCGCATCGAGCCGCGGGTGCTGGTAATCGGCGTGGGCAACACGGCCATGGACTGCTGCCGGTCCGCCAAGCGCCTGGGCGCCACGGACGTCAAGGTCATCGCGCGGCGCTCGCGGCCGCACTTCAAGGCTTCGCCGTGGGAGCTGGCGGACGCGGAGGAGGAGGGCGTCGTCATCGTCGAGAACCATGCGCCGAAGCGGTTCGTCGTCGAGGACGGCGTCCTGACGGGGATGGAGTTCGACGTGGTGGAGTGGGTCGCGGGCGCGAACGGGCGCGAGGAGAGCCGCACGCTGGACACCGTCGTCCTCCCCTGCGACGCGGTGATCCTGGCGATCGGGCAGGAGGCCGCGTTCCCCTGGATCGAGCACGACATCGGGATCGAGGTGGACCGCTGGGGCGCGCCGGTCGTCGACAAAACGACGTTCCAGACCACGCTCCCCGGCGTCTTCGTGGGCGGCGACGCGGCGTGGGGGCCGGAGAACATCATCTGGGCGGTGGAGCACGGTCACCAGGCGGCCATCTCCATCCACCAGCACTGCCAGGGGCTCCCGCTCACCGACCGTCCCGCGTGGGGGCTGAACCTGGTCAGCCAGAAGATGGGGCTGCACGAGTGGAGCTACGGCAACGACTACGAGGCCGCGGCCCGCGCGAAGATGCGCCACGTGGAGCTCACCGAGCGGCTGCGCAACCTGGAGGTGGAGGTCGAGCTGGGCTTCGACTTCGAGCAAACGCTGAGGGAGGCGGCGCGCTGCCTGAACTGCGACGTGCAGACGCACTTCACCGACGCGCTCTGCATCGAGTGCGACGCCTGCGTGGACGTCTGCCCGGTCAACTGCCTGACCATCGCGCCGGACGGGGAGGAAGACGAGCTGCGGCAGCGGCTCACCGTCCCCGCGCTGAACCTCAAGCAGCCCCTCTTCGTCTCCGGGCCGCTGCCGCAGACCAGGCGGGTGATGGTGAAGGACGAGGACATCTGCATCCACTGCGGCCTGTGCGCGGAGCGCTGCCCCACCGCCGCCTGGGACATGCGCCGCAGCGACGTGCTGGTCCCCTACGCCGGCCTGGCCGCGGGGCAGAAGCACCGGCCGCGCGGCCCCGCCCTGCCGGTGCTGAACCACCTCTCCGTCTTCCCCGCCCCGCCGTCCCCGGCCGCGTCCACGATCGCCGCGGGGGCCGCATGAGCGTGACGGCGATGGACCGCACGAACGACTTCGCGTTCAAGATCGCCACGGTCAACGGCACCGGCAGCGCGAGCGCGAACGACCTGATCCGCAAGGGGATCTTCCGCATGGGGATTCCCGTGAGCGGCAAGAACCTCTTTCCCAGCAACATCCAGGGGCTCCCCACCTGGTACGAGATCCGGGTGAACCGCGACGGCCACACCGCGCGCACGCCGGACTTCGACCTGATGGTGGCGATGAACCCCGCCACCTACGCCCGCGACGTGGCGGAGGTGCGCTCCGGCGGCTGGCTGGTGCACGACAGCACCTGGCCGCTGGCCCGCGAGCTGGCGCGCGACGGCGTCACCTTCGTGGGCGTCCCGCTGGCCCGGATGTGCACGGAGAACTTCAGCGGCTCGCGCGAGCGCATCCTGCTCAAGAACATCGCCTACGCGGGCGTGCTGGCGGCGCTCTTCGAGATGGACCTGCCGATCCTGGACGCGCTGCTGGAGGAGACGTACGGGCGCAAGAAGGGGCTGCTGGATTCCAACCGGAAGGCGCTCCGCCTGGGGTGGGACTTCGCGCGCGAC
>DATAAG010000050.1:0-2235 GCA_036260235.1 Longimicrobium sp. | reverse complement strand
TCCATCACTCCATCACTCCATCACTCCATCACTCCATCACTCCATCACTCCATCACTCCATCACCCCTCCCCCGCCGTCGTATCCTGGTCCCGCCGGGGCGTCGAGTCCGGCGTGAACTGCTGGATCAGCGAGTCCACGTTCACCCCGCCCGTGGCCTGGGCGCTGTCCGCGTCCTCCACCCTGCCCACGCCGCGCAGCGTGATCATCGCCACCTCCGGCGGCGCGCCGTAGCGCACGGGCACGTACCCGAAGCCCACGCCGCAGGTGACGAACAGGGTGGCGCCGCGCACCCGGTAGATCCGCGTCGCCGCGGGATTCGGCGTGCCGGGGAGGACCTCGGTGTTCAGCCAGGTGAGCCGCGGGGTGCCCGGCACCTCCACCTGCCCGCAGAAGGTGTGGCCCGCGACCACGGCGCGGTACTTGTCCGTGGGCATGGTGACGGCGGAGACGGGCATGTGCGACAGGAGCAGCGGCGTTTGCGCCCCGCCGGGGATCCCGCCGAAGATCTCCGCCCGGCGCCAGTCCGGCCGCCGCGCCGTGTACGGGTCGATCCCCGCGATATACGCCGTGTCGCCGCGGCGCGAAAAGCGCGCGCGGGTGTTCTCCAGCAGCTGCACGCCGTTGCGCCGCAGCGCCTCGCGGGTGCGGATGGCGGTGCTGTCGGGCTCGTCGCTGCGCTCCAGCATGTCGCGGTCGCCCAGCACGGCGAACACGGGCTTGCCCCGCAGCGGCGCCAGCACGTGGTCCAGCGCGCCGTAGTCGCCGCGCACCACGTAGTCGCCCAGCAGAACGTAGGCGTCCGGCCGCTCCGCCACCGCGCGCTCCACCGCCGCCCGCGCCGTGGCGGTGTTGTCGTGCCACATCCCCAGGTGGAAGTCGCTGATCGCGGCGACGCGCATCCCCTCCCACCCGTTGGGAAGGCCCACGATCTCGATCTCCACCGGCACCACGCGCACGTTGTTGGCCCCCGTGGCGCCGTAGACGATGCGCAGGCTGTCGGGCCGCTCGGCGGTGTCGGCTTCGGCGCGGGCGCCGCCGTCCCGGCCGCAGGCGGCCAGGGAAAGGAGGCAGAGGATCAGCAGGGAAAAGCGGAAGGCGGTCCGCATCGACGGCTCCGGCGTGGGTCCACGGCCCGGGGACGGGGGTGCCCCGGATGCGCCCGGGCGGGCGCAACCGCTGTGCCGCCGCCTCACGCGGTCAGCGCCAGCGCCTCCACCCGCGCGGGCGCGGCGGTGCGGGACAGCTCTTGCGGGCGCGCACGGAACCAGCGGGAGAGGAGGAGGATCTCGTCCACCTGGTGCCGCTGCACCAGGGCGCCCTCGTGCTCCGGGCGGCCGAAGTGCTCGTCGCACAGGCGGTCCAACTGCCTGCGCTCCGCCGCCGTGCGCGGGACGGGCATGGTGGCGCGCACGGTGCCCCGGCGCACCAGGTACACGCGGTCGTCCCCCTCCACCCCTTCCACCCGGTAGACGAAGGTGAGGGAGTCCAGCGCCTCGCGCAGCCGCGAGAACTCGTCGCGCAGGCTCTCCAGCCGCCGCAGCCGGTCGCGCAGCATTCCCGCGTACTCGAAGTCCCAGCGCTCCGCCGCGGCCGTCATCCGCTCGCCCAGCCAGCGAACCGGCTCGTCCGCGTGTCCATCCAGAAAGGCCCTCGCCATCTGCACCCGCCGCGCGTACTCCGCCTCGCTGCACCGGGCGGCGCACGGGCCCAGGCACAGCCTGAGCTCGAACCGGTGGCAGCGGGGGGTGTGCTCGAAGGCGAACAGGTCCGGCTGGTCGGCAAAGCGGATGGGCGTGGCCACCGGACAGTCGCGCAGCCCCAGCAGGTCGTTCAGCTCGCGCACCGCCTCCTGGATGCGCCGCCCGCCGCGGAAGGGGCCGTAGTACGCCGCCGCGTCGTCGGTCACGGCGCCCACCACGAACAGGCGCGGCGCCTTGCCGGGGGTGAGCTTGAGGAAGGAGTACCGGCCGTCGCGCCTGTGCTGCACGTTCATCCGCGGCCGAAAGCGCTTGATGAGCTCCAGCTCGCGCAGCAGCGCCGCGAACTCGCTGGGCTCGTAGTCCCAGGCCAGCGTGTGCGACTCGGCGATGATGCGGTGCTGCTTCTCGCCCCGGCGGGCGCGGAAGTAGGAGAGCAGGCGGGTGCGCAGGCTCTTGGACTTGCCCACGTACAGCACCTCGCCGTCGTGCCCCAGCATGCGGTACACGCCGGGGACGTTGCGCGCCTGACGGGCA
>DATAAG010000049.1:0-8820 GCA_036260235.1 Longimicrobium sp. | reverse complement strand
GGACGGCCTCGGGCTTGGCGATGTGTTCTGCGTCGTCGGAGCCAGCGCCAACATAGTGCGCACAACTCCTCGATAGCCGAAAGGTGAACCTGTCAGGAGAGCCGGATGCGAGAAATCCGCACGTCCGGTTCGAAAGAGGGGAGTCCAGGGCGGGCGCTGATGCCCGTCCTGGCTCCTACTCTACCGTGCAGGTTCTTTTGCCGGACCCCGTGTGAGGCAACGCCGTTCCGGCGGAACTACCCGATCTGTGCGGGCGGGCGGATCTCGATGGCGACGAGGTAGCAGGGGATGCCGAGAGAGCGCAGGTGCCGCTCCAGCCGCTGGCGGGCGTCCTGGTTGGCCACGCCGTAGGTGATGCGGTTGGCGCCCTCGTCGATGTCGCTGGAGGTCATCCCGCCCACCTGCCACACCGTCTGGTGGAGGTAGCGGTACCAGTCGTACAGCTGCGCGAAGTCCCACCGCCCCCTGCGCACCGCCGCGCCGCGCAGCTCGGGCACCACCCGCGCGTGCCCGGTGCCGGCCAGCAGCCGCTCCAGCGCGGAGACCGCCGCCTCCCGCTGGCCGGGATCGACGAGGTACAGGGTGAGCCGGCCCTCCACGTACAGCAGCCCGCCCCAGCCGCCCGGCACCTCCCGCGCGACCCGCGCCCACTCGTCGTCCGGGGTGTCGAAGCGGCCGGTGAGCGGGGGCAGCGCCTCGCGTTTGTCGGCGGTAAGGCTGAGGGCGGGCGACCGCGGCGTGCACGGCTCCGCGGCGGCCACCCAGGCGGGATCATCCGGGTCCACGGCGGAGATCGCGGCCGGGTCGGCCCCCGTCATGGGCTCGGAGCAGGCCGCCAGCAACGCGGCGGCGAGAAGGACCGCGAACGGCGAACGTATTGTCATGTGCGACCCCAGGGTGAAGTGAACCGGGACACATGCCAAGCGTCCGACGCCGTCCGTTTCTGACACCCGTCTAGAACATGATCCCGGCGCTGACGCCCACCAGCGGGTACAGCGTGCCGTTGCGCACCAGGGGGGTGAAGCCCGCGCGGTAGACGCCCCGGTGCAGGCGGCTGGCCCCGCCCGGCTGCCAGCGCCAGGCGAGCGTTCCCGTCAGGTCGGGCTTCTCGAAGCCCGCCGGGGCGAAGTTCTGCTCCTCTTCCGGCCGGGAGTGCGCGCGGGCGTAGATCACCACGACGCCGGCGCCCGCCTCCACCCGGTGCTCGCCGCGGCCCAGGAAGGTGTTCAGCAGCACCGGCGCCTGCACCCGGCCGCGGTACTCCAGCATCTCCGGCATGTATCCCAGCCCCACGCGCGCGCTGAAGCTGCCCGCGAAGATCCGCTCGTAGTTCACCGAGCCCAGCAGCGCGGGCCCCAGCACCTCCACGTGCAAAGCGTTCTCCTGCGCGCGCAGCCCGGCGGGGAGGAGGATCGCCGCGCAGGCGAGGGCGGTTGCGAATCGGCGGGAGAATCGAGGCATGGCCGGCTGCGGTTGGGAGGGATGACGGGAAGGGCGAATCCAGCGACTCCCCAATCTGCACACACCGCGCGCTCCGCACCAGTGCGATACGGAGTCCGGAAAAACACCTGTCATTCTGTTCTGAGTCCTCGGCGGCTGCGCCGACCCGGTAAGACGAAAGACGTCTCGCACGAATCTCTCGTCCCCATCAACCTCCCCCAGGGTTTTTCGGGGGAGGTGGGCGAGTCATGCGAGCCCGGAGGGGGCGCGGCGGCTCGCACCGGACTTTCCCTTCAGGGAGCGCCGCGCCCGACCCACGGATGAGCACGGACCTCGTGGCGCGACCGAAGAATCTCCCGCCCCTCGCGCCGAACCCTGCCCCGGACGGAGTCCGGGGAACTCACCGTGTTCGCGAGATCCGGCCGCCCGGCGTACAGCTTCTTCGGTCGACGCGCATGCTCGTGAGCGGCCGGCAAGATCCGGGGGGGGCGCCTTCCTCAGAATGACAGTTGATTCGGATCCGGTGAGGATCAGCGCCAGGGGATTTCCGGATTGTTGACGAGCCGGGAATCAGTTCGCAGGCCCATGCCGGCGGCCCGGTGGTGTCCGCGAAGGCGGACAGCGTGCAGTCGTTGCGGCGATGCGGCGATTTCGATTCAATCGCCTGTCGCGGAGCCCGCCTCCGCCGCCTGCGCGGCCGGGAGGACCAGGGTGAAGGTCGAGCCGGCGCCCTCCTCCGACGCCACCTGCACCTCGCCGCCATGCGCCTCCGCGATCCCCTTGACGATGGAAAGGCCCAGCCCCACGCCGCGGCGGTCCGAGCGCTTGGCCTGCCAGAAGCGGTCGAACAGCCGCGGAAGCTGCTCCGCCGGGATCCCCGGCCCCGTATCCGCCACGGCGAAGCGCACGGTGCCGTCCTCGCCGCGCACGGAGACGGTGACGCGGCCGCCGCCCGGCGTGAACTTGAGCGCGTTGCCGATCAGGTTCCCCAGCGCCTGCACCATGCGGTCGCGGTCCGCGCACACCACCGCGGCGCGGTCCATCTCCCCCTGCTGCAGGAAGATGCCGCGCTCCGACGCCAGCATGGCCGCCTGCTCCACCGCTTCGTGCGCAATGGAGGCGGCGGGAACGGGCTGCCGGTCCAGCGACAGGCGGCCGCTTTCGATGTGGGCGATGTCCAGCAGGTCCTGGATGAGGCGGTTGGCCCGCTCCGCCGCGCGCTTGATGATGGCCGCCTGCGTCCGCTCCGCCTTCCGTTCCTCCTCCGGCAGGAGCTCCAGCAGGAACGAGGCGCTCATGAACACCGTGTGCACGGGGTTGCGCAGGTCGTGCGACACCGTCCCCAGCATGTCGTCGCGGGCGCGCGTGGCGCGGCGGGCCGCCTCGTACAGCCGCGCGTTCTCCATGGCCATGGCCGCGCGGCGCGCCACCTCTTCCGCCAGCTCCACGTCCGCGTCGTCGAACGCGGGGCGGTCCCCGCTCCGCACCAGCGTGAGCGTCCCCAGCACCTGGTCGCGCCAGCGCATCGGCACCACCAGCACGGAGCGCGGCGCCAGCTGGCGCACCGCCTCGGTGTGCTCCGCGCCCCGGTTGAGCGCCGCGATCCACGCCTCGTCCACCTGCGGCACCAGCAGCGGACGGCCGCTCTCCATCACCTGCGACTGCGGGCCGCCGTCCCCCAGGCGGGGCGGAAAGCGGACGGCGCGGTCGAAGAGCGCCGACGAGCGCTCGTCGGCGTGCGAGGCGGCTACGCGGCGCACGTCGCCGCCATCCACCAGGTCCACCACCGCCATCTCCGCCAGCCGGGGCACCGTCAGCCGCGCGATCGCCTGCAGCGTCTCCTCCACCTCCAGCGACGAGGCGAGCACGCGTCCCGATTCCGCCAGCAGCCGCAGCCCGTCGATGGCGCGCGTCTGCTCGGTGATGTCGGTAAAGCGCACCACCGCTCCCACCACCTCCCCGCCGCGCAGCACGGGCGACGACGAGTACGCCACCGGAAAGGAGGTGCCGTCCCGCCGCCAGAGCACCTCGCCCTGTACCTGGATGGGGCGGCCGGTCTCGCCGGCGCGGGCGATGGAGCATTCCGCGCGGGGGTAGGGCGTGCCGTCGGGGTGCGAGTGGTGAAAGAGCTCGTGCGCGTCGCGGCCGATCATCTCCTCCGGCGAATACCCCAGCTGCTCCGCCGCCGCGCGGTTGGCGAAGAGGATGCGCCCCGCGCGGTCGATGGTGTAGACGCCGTCCGTGGTGGCGTTCAGGAACTCGTCGCGCTCGCGCGCGGTGCGCTCCCTCTCCTCCGCGGTGCGGCGCGCGCGGTCCAGGGCGCGCCGCAGCTCGATCTCGCGCTGGGCGCTGGCGGCCAGCTCGCGCAGCACCTCCACCTCGTCCGGCGTCCAGCTGCGCGGCTGGGTGTCGATGGCGCAGAACGAGCCGATCGGCTGCCCCTCGATCACCAGCGGCACGCCGATGTACGCGGCCACGCCCAGCGAATCGACCGTGGGAACGCCGCGGTAGACCGGGTCCGCGCGGGTGTCGGCGATCACCAGCGGGCGCTCCGGCGTGGCGCCGGCGATGCTGAAGTGGCAGAAGGTGCGCCCCGCCAGCTCCCGCGCGGAGGCCAGCGGCTCGCCGAAGCCGGTGGACGCCTTGTAGAAGTCGCGGTCGTCCTCCACCAGCGAAAGAAAGCTGGCCGGCACCCGCAGCAGCCGCACGGCCAGCCGCGTCAGCCGGTCGAACGCCGGCTCCGCGGGGGTGTCCAGCAGCCCGGTGTCGTACACGGCGGCCAGCCGCGCCGGGTCGCGCAGCACGCGGTCCAGCTCGCCCGCCGCGGGCGCGTGGGAAAGGGAAGGGGAGTCGCGGTGCGGCTCGCCGGACATCGTCGGTACCATTGCTCGGGGAGTGCGGTCGGATTTTGCCGCGCGGGGGGAGAGGCAAAAAGCGGGCACTCCCGCCAGATCGTCCGGCAATCGATCTCCTGAAGGCGGGAAAACGAAAGCCTCGCACGGGGTCCGCCGGGTCAGCCGAGGAGTCGCTCCGGTTTCCTCCGCTCGCTCTGCTGACTCCGTGCGAGGCCGTGTTTATCTTTCTTTGCGGATTGATGCAGCCATCGGAAAACGCGAGGGGGCGCGCATGGGGCAGGACGAAACGGTGTACCACGTGGACGCGAAGGACCGCGAGATCGGGCGCGTCCTGCGCTCCGAGGCGCACCTCGACGCGCTCTACCACCGGGCGGCGCACGTGTGGCTGCTGACGGGCTCCGGCAGGCTGATCCTGCAGCAGCGCAGCCGCGACAAGGCCGTGGCGCCGGGCCGCTGGACCAGCACGGCGTCCGGGCACGTGAAGTACGGCAGCACCTACGACGAGACCGCCGCCGAGGAGCTGTGGGAGGAGGCGGGGCTCCGCGGCGTGCGCCTGCGCCAGCTGGGGAAGCGGGTGCTGGTGGGGTTCAGCGAGGACGGACGCGAGGTGTGCCGCGGCTGGACCGCCGTCTACGCCGGCCGCTGCCCGGTGGACGTGGCGCAACTGCGGCCGCAGGCCGGGGAGGTGGCGCGCTTCCAGGCGTTCGCCATCGACGACGTTGCCGCGGCGCTCCGGGGCGAGTCCGTGCTGCGCGACGATGCCGGGGCACCCGTGCTCTTCTCCACCACCTTCGCCACCGCGATGTCCACCTACGCGGAGGATCTCGGGTCCGTGCAGGAGTAGGAGAGGAATTGTCCCGCAGAGCAACGGTGCAGCAGAGAACGGGTCTCCGTGCCTCTTCTCTTCTCCGCGTGATACCCAGGTCCGGAGAAACAACGTCGAAAGGTACAGAGGAACAGAGAAAAGCCAGAGGAACAGAGGAACGGCGAATGATGATCTCTGTTCCTCTGGCTTTTCTCTGTTCCTCTGTACCCCAAATTCTTTTCAAGACCCGGGGATGACATCCATCGGCTGATCCATGGATCGGTTCGCGCGGACCGGAGCGGCGACGTGCGTGTACCAGCCGGCCTGCGGTCGCGGCGTTCGTGCTGCATCCCGACCAGCCGCCACGTTTCCACGTACTTCCCGCTGGACCCCTCCATGCGCGCCCATCCACGTCGCTCCCCTCTCCGTCCGCTGAAAGCCGCGGCGGCGCTCGGCGGCCTGCTGGGCCTGTCCGGGTGCCTGGACGTCTTCGCGCCCGTCCGCCCGCCGCCCGACCCGCGCGAGATCGCCAGGAACGCATTCGGCAGGGAGGCGCTCGCCTGGTTCACGCCCGACAGCGCGGGCGCGGGGACAATGGTGCCGGAGCTGAGCGGCGCGCACGTCTACTTCGAGCGCGACATGTATCTCGTCTCCGGCGGCGACATCCTGAGCCCGGCGCAGCTGGTCGCCCTGGACCGCGGCAGCGGGCAGGTGGCGTGGCAGGGGCCCATCAACACCGCCGGCAACGCCGCCGTCGCGCGCGGCGTGGTGGGCGCCGTCTGGGGCTCGCTGATGATGTTCGACCAGGCGAGCGGCGCGCCCGTGCACACCTACCGCTTCGGCACCACCTCGCTCTCCAGCAACGTGGTGTCCGACGGCTCGCGGTTCTACGTGGCCACGCACGACGGGCACGCCGTCGCGGTGGATCCCGCCACGGGAGAGGCGGCCTGGACCACGCGGCTGGCGCAGGGACCCGTCTCTCCCGGCTTCGGCGTGACCCTCTCCGGCGAGGTGCTGGCGGTGGCGGTCAAGCACTTCGGCACCGGGCCCGCCGCGCCGGACTCCGGCATCGTCGCCGTGCTGGACCGCGCGACGGGGGCGGTGCGGTGGCGCGCGGCGCTGCAGGGGGCGGCCGATCCGGGGATCGTGTCGCCGCCCGCCATCGTGGACGGGGTGGTGGTCGTGGTGACGCAGGGGCACGACGTCCGCGCGTTCGACCTGCAGACCGGGGCGCCGCGCTGGCAGGCGGACGTGTCGTTCGCCGCGCAGGAGTTCGCCAGCGACGGGCTGGCCGCGTGCGAGGGGCTGGTGATCGTCCCCACCGGCGAGCTGGGGCTGGCGGCGCTGGACGCGGCGACGGGGGCGCTGCGCTGGCGCCTCCGCGACATCGAGGAGGGCTCGCTCCACGGCGTGCAGTGCGCGCACGGCACCGCGATGACGGTGGGGAACCGGGTCACCCTCTTCGACGCGCGGACCGGCGCGCTCCGCGTGGCCCATCCGCGCGACCCGACCGCCGCGGACCCCGGGTTCTGGATCACCGCCGCCACCCGCGACGAGGCGTTCCTCTACGTTGCCACCAGCATCGGCTACGCGAAGGTCAGGGTGCCGTAGGGGGGGAAGGGCTGGAGAACCCGCTGCACGGGCGGCCTCCCACAGAGTGATTGATGCCGATTGCCGCCTGATCAGGCAGTCGTGCAGCGCGCCTCCACCAGCGAATGAATTCGGCGCTGGAAATTCGCAAACTCCGCCTGCGCGGACTCGCGTGGGCAGGATCGCGGCGCGGATCCCCCGATCCGTGATCCTGAGGGAGCCCACGCGCGAAACCAGCGGCTGCACAATCACTTGCGCGCGACCGAAGGATCTGCTCTCCCGGACGATGGGCTGGCTTTCCGCGCGCCGGACCAGCTCCTCGGTTCCGCCGGCAAGATCCTTCGGTCGGCGCCGGGGTGCAGTGCACGCTGAACGTTCCCGGCGGCGCCTCCCTCGGACGACAGCACTCCCGCGGGCTTTGGCGATACCCGCCTTCGCGGACAGGGCCGGCGGATGACGTCGTGCTTGCCCGCGGCCCTGATCGCTCCTAGAGTACGGACGCCGGTTCTCTCGGCTCCCCAGGGCCGACGTCGGCGTGCGCCACCCCCGCGGCGCCCTCACCGCTCTCCCGCCGCGGCGCTCCTTCTCCAGCTCCGGCGCTCGCCGCCCGGCCACCCACCCCGAAGTGGAGGGCCGCTCCATGATCCGCACCATCCTTCATCCATCCGCCGCCGCGCTGCTCCTGCTCGGCACCCCGGCCTGCGCGGGTGAATCGCCGTCCGCCGCCGCCTCCGCCGATCCCCCGCCGGCGCTCTCGTCCGTCCCCCACTCCAGCGCGCGGAGCATCCAGGACCTGGGGACGCTGGGATGGCAGCACGGCTTCGGGTTCGAGATCAACGACCGCGGCGAGGTCGCGGGGCGCACCGAGACGGGGCAGCACAACGCGCCCTTCGCGTTCCGCGCCGTCTTCTGGTCCCCGCGCACCGGCACGCTGGACCTCGGTACGCTGGGCGGCGCGCTGTCGGAGACGCGCGCGCTGAACGACCACGGCATGGTGGTGGGGATGGCGCAGAAGGCCGGCGACGCCATGAACCAGCGGCATCCCACCCTGTGGAAGGTGCGGCCCGGCGGCGTGGAGGCCGTCGAGCTGGGCCCGGTGTTCCAGGGGCAGGCGGAGGACGTGAACAACCGCGGCGTGGTGGTCGGCTGGTCGGCGGCCTCGCTCACGGCCCCGCCGACGGCGTTCCGCTGGACGGAGCACGGCGGCATGCAGCCCATCCCCCCGCTGGCCGGGCCGCGCAGCGCGGCGAACGGCATCAACGAGGCGGGGGACGTGGTGGGCAACAGCACGGTGTCCGCCGCGCCGCCGTTCATCGACCACGCCGTGGTATGGTGGCGGAACGGCGCGGTGACGGACCTCGGCACGCTGGGGTTCCACACCACGGCGCGCTCCATCAACGACCGCGGCGAGGTGGTGGGGATCGGCCAGCCGTGCCCCGGCTGCCCGCAGCACGCGTTCTACTGGAGCGAAGGCACGGGGATGATCGACCTGGGGACGTTCGGCGGCGTGCGCAGCCTGGCGTTCGAGATCGACAACCACGGGCGGGTGGCGGGGTGGTACGAGACGCTCCCCGGCTTCGTGCGCCACGCGTTCATCTGGACGCTGGAGGGCGGCAAGGTGGACCTGCCCACGCTGGGCGGCGCGGATTCGTCCACGGGCAGCATCAACGGCCGCGGCCAGGTGACCGGCCGCGCGCAGACCCCCTCCGGCGCCGTGCACGCGGTCATCTGGCAGCTGGGGCCGGATTGATCGCCGACGGCGGATCCGGGCGGGTCGCCGAACGTCCCCTCGATGTTGCCTTCCTGGGGGAGCGCCACGCGAAAGACCGCGCCTGCACGACTGCTTGCGCGCGGCCGAAGGATCTTCTCCCGGTCACCTGGACGCGGGCTGCGGAGTAGAAGGCCGGCCCCTCGATTCTGCCGGCAGGATCCTTCGGCCGGCGCCAGAGAGAGGTGTGGATTCGCAGGCGACGCGGCGCCTTCCTCAGGCTCAGAGCGTGTTGCCAAACCGCCACGAACGAGCGTTGTCTTCCTGAGGGAGCGCCACACGCAAACCGCGTACACACAACCGCTTGCGCGCAACCGAAGGATCTTCTCTCCGTCACCCGGGGCTGGCTCCCGCGGTACCAA
>DATAAG010000048.1:0-2608 GCA_036260235.1 Longimicrobium sp. | reverse complement strand
CACCCCCGCCCGCTCCAGGCGCAGCACCTCCGCCCAGATCTCCGCCAGCACCTCCTCCGTCGGCGTGCGCGGGCTCACGTAGCGCCCCTCTGCCGAGGCGAATTCCGGCTCCGGCAGCGCCTTGCGGTCCAGCTTCCCGCTCGGCGTCAGCGGAAGCCGCTCCAGCTCCACGAACGCCGCCGGCACCATGTGCTCCGGCAGGCGCGCCTTCAGGTGCTCCCTGAGCGCGGCGGGAGAGATGATTTCGCCAGACGCCGCGACCACGTACCCCACCAGCCGCCGGTCGCCAGCGATGCCGGAGGGGGCCTCCCGCGCGACCACGACGGCCTCGCGCACACCCGGGTGCTCGAGGAGGGCGGCCTCGACCTCGCCGGGTTCGATGCGGAAGCCGCGAATCTTCACCTGCGCGTCCACCCGCCCCAGGAACTCCAGCTCCCCGCCCGCCCGCCACCGCGCCCGGTCGCCCGTCCGGTACAGCCGCCCGCCAGCCTCGCCTCCGAAGGCGTCCGGGACGAAGCGCTCCGCCGTCAACTCCGCCCGGCCCAGGTACCCGCGCGCCACCCCCGCGCCGCCCACGTACAGCTCGCCCGGCACGCCCTCCGGCACCGGCTCCCCCCACGCGTCCAGCACGTAGACGCGCGCATTCGCCACCGGACCCCCGATCGGCGGCGCCTCCGCCACGCCCGGCGCGCACTCGTGCGCCGTGGTGTAGATGGTCGTCTCCGTCGGCCCGTACATGTTCACCAGCCGCCGCCCCCGCGACCAGCGCGCCGCCGTCTCCGCCGAACAGCGCTCCCCACCCGTGCTGACCGTGCGCAGCGCCGGGAAGTCCGCCTCCGGCAGGCTCTCCAGCAGCGCGGGGGTGCTCACCCACACGTCGATCTCCCGCTCCCGCAGCAGTCCGCCCAGCCGCTCCGGGGACAGGACCACCTCGCGCTCGGCCACGTGCAGCGTCGCCCCCGAGAGCAGCGCCACGAACACCTCCAGCAGCGAAGCGTCGAAGCTGAGCGAGGCCGTCTGCAGCACGCGGCTCCCCGGCGCGGCCCCGAAGGTCCGCACCGCATGTGGAAGCAGGTTCGCCGCGTTTCCGTGCGTGACGACGACGCCCTTGGGCCTGCCCGTGGAGCCCGAGGTGTAGATCACGTACGCCGCGTTCTCCAGCGACACCCGGTTCTCCAGTGACCCCCCCGGCGCGGCAGGCCCTCCGCTCTGCGTGGAGTCCGCCTTCCAAGGCGCGTCCAGGCGCACCCGCACCCCCTCGAAGGAAGGCAGGACGTCCTGGAGAGCGCTCTCGGCCAGCAGCACGGCGGCGCCGGAATCGGCGAGCATGTAGGCGAGGCGATCGCCCGGGTAGGCGGGATCCAGCGGAACGTAGACGCCGCCGGCCTTCAGGATGCCCAGGATGCCCACCAGCATCCCGGGCGAGCGCTGCACACACAGGCCCACGCGCGTCTCCGGAGCGACACCGAGGCGGCGAAGGGAATGGGCCAGCCGGTCGGAGCTGCGCTCGAGCTCGGCGTAGGTGACGGACTCGTCCTGGAAGACCACGGCCACGGCCTCGGGAGTGCGCGCGGCCTGCTCCGCGAACAGCTCGTGGATGCACTTCCGCGGGAACTCGGCGGCCGTGGCGTTCCAAGCCTCCAGCACCTGCGCGCGCTCGCTCCCGCGCAGCAGCGACAGCTCGGAGAGGCGCCGCGCCGGATCCCCCGACATGGCCTCCAGCACCGACTCCAGGTGCCCTGCCAGCCGCGCGACGGTGCCTGCCTCGAACAGCGCTTCCCGGTAGGAGAGGGTCGCGGCGAGCGCCCCCTGCACCTCCACGACCGCCAGCTCCAGGTCGTACTTCACCACCCCTGCCCCGGCCCCGAACGGCTCCGTCTCCACCTGGTCCAGGGACAGCCGCCCCTCCCCGCCGGGCCGCTGCAGGGCGAAGACGACCTGGAAGACCGGCTCGTGCGCGAGGCTGCGCTCCACGCCCAGCTCCTCCACCAGGCGCTCGAAGGGCAGCTGCTGGTGCGCGTACGCCCCCAGCGCCGTCCCGCGCACCCGCTCCAGCAGCTCCCGCCAGGTGGGGTCGCCACCCAGCTCCGCCCGCAGCGCCAGCATGTTGACGAAGAAGCCGATCAGCCCCTCCACCTCGTGCTGCGTCCGGCCGGCGATGGGGGTGCCCACCACCACGTCGTCCTCCGCGGCCCAGCGCCCCAGCAGCGCCTGCCAGCCGGCGAGGACGGTCATGAACAGCGTGGTCCCCTCCGCCCGCGAGAGCGCCCGCAGACCCTCCGCCACCCCGTGCGGCAGGATGAAACGGTGGCTCCCCGCGCGCGCGCTCTGCCCCGCGGCGCGCGGCCGGTCCAGGGGGATCTCCAGGAGCGGGGGCGCGCCGGTCAGGCGCTCCTTCCAGTAGGCGATCTGCTCCTCCAGGACCTCGCCGGCCAGCCAGGCACGTTGCCACACCGCATAGTCGGCGTACTGCACCGGCAGCTCCGCCAGCGGCGAGGGCTCGCCGCGCGCGAACGCCGCGTACAGCGCGCCCAGCTCGCGGAAGAGCACCCCCATGCTCCAGCCGTCGCTGACGACGTGGTGCATGGCCAGCAGCAGCACGTGATCG
>DATAAG010000047.1:0-8249 GCA_036260235.1 Longimicrobium sp. | reverse complement strand
AGAAGATATATTCCCGGCCGGAGCGCGTGTCAATGTTTTTTAGCCGATTTTGGCGTGATGGGGAACCGTGAACCGCGGCAAGGCGCAGAAAAGGCAAGGAGCATGGGCCTCCTGGCCAGGCCGCGAAATTTCGACGCTTGGCGGCAGCCGGAAGGCTTCGACGCGATCGCGCAGCAAACGGTTTCCGGTCCAGCCGTGGGACGTCCCCTCCGCAGCCAGGTAGCGGCAGGCAAGGCTCGCGTGGTCCTCCCGCCGGCCGGCGCGGGTTTCGCGGCGTCGCAACCGGGTGTCGCGGACACAGCACGCGCGTGGCGCTGAACCGCGTCTTCGCGGCGTGGAGCGCCGCCGACGGCCCGGGGTGCGCGGTGGGCGTCAGCCGCGACGGGACCATCGTCTTCCAGAACGGCTACGGGCTCGCCAACCTGGAGCTGGAGGCTCCCATCACTCCCTCGTCCGTCTTCCACGTGGCGTCCGTCTCCAAGCAGTTCACGGCGGCGGCGGTGATGCTGCTGGCCCGGGACGGCAGGCTGTCATTGGACGAGGACGTGCGCCGCTGGCTGCCGGAGCTTCCCGACTACGGGCACCGCATCACGCTGCGCCACCTGCTCACGCACACCAGCGGCCTGCGCGACCAGTGGGACCTGCTGGCGATGGCGCGGGGAAGGTTCGAGGAGAACCGCATCACCGAAGACGACGTCCTGGAGATCGTCGGGCGCCAGAAGGGGCTGAACTTCGTCCCCGGCACGGAATACCTGTACAGCAACACGGGGTACACGCTCGCTGCCGTGGTGGTGCGGCGCGTGAGCGGAAAGTCGCTGCGGGAGTTCGCGGACGAGCGCATCTTCCAGCCGCTGGGGATGGCCGACACGCACTTTCACGACGACTACACCATGGTCGTGAAGGGACGCGCGGCGGGGTACGCGCGCCGGCCCCAGGGCGGGTGGCGGGTGAGCCTCCCCAACTACGACACCTACGGCGCCACGAGCCTGTTCACCACCGTGGGCGACCTGCTGAAGTGGGACGCCAACTTCACCGCCCGCACGGTCGGGGACGAGGGAATGTGGCGCGAGATGCTGGCGAGCGCCGTCCTGGCCGGCGGCGACACCACCGGCTACGGGCTGGGGATCATCACGGAGGAGTACCGCGGGGCGCGGCTGGTCGGCCACGGCGGGGCGGACGCCGGGTACCGCACCTACCTCGGCCGCTTTCCCGAACACCGGCTGGCGGTGGCGGTGCTCTGCAACGCGGCGCAGGCCAACCCGGCCGCCCTGGCCAGGAGCGTCGCCGACGTGCTCCTGGGCGACCGCCTGGCGCCCGTCCCCGCGCCACCCGCGGCGCAAGTGACGCTGGCGCCGGAGGAGCTGTCCGCCCTGGCGGGCGTGTACGTGCACCCGGTGACGGGCGCGCCCTCCTTCATCACCCGGCGCGGTGACACGCTGGTGGTGGGCCGCGTCACCGGCCCGGCGCTGGTGCCGCTGGGCGGGCGCCGCTTTCGCGTCACGGGAGCGCCGGTGGAGCTGGAGTTCACGCCGGACGGCGGACTGGTGCAGACCGCGCTTGGCTGGCCGCCACGGACGCCGGTCACGCTGCGCCGGCACGAACGGGCCCAGCCGTCGCGCGCGGAGCTGGAGGCCTACGCCGGCACCTACTTCAGCGAGGAGCTCGGCGCGACGTACACCGTCGCGGCGACGGACAGCACGCTGGTGCTGCGGACGCGCTGGGGCGCGGAGCGGACGGTGCGGCCGGCGTACGGCGACACCTTTTCCGGAGACTACCTGCTCGCCTTCACCCGCGGACGCGGGGGCCGCGTGGATGGGATGCGGATGAGCAGCGGCCGCGTCCGCGGCGTGCGCTTCGAGCGGGTATGGCGGTAAGGCGCGGGGCGCGCCAGGCAGTCGGCCGGCGGCTGGGGTGCCTGGAGCGATCGCATCCGGCCCGTTCGCGCCTCCAACGAACGCGTGCCCGCACACGGTACGGCTAGGATTCTCGCCCGAGATCGTATGTCACATCCTGAAGGCACCTACCCGCTCATCGACCTGTCCCTGGCGCGCCGGCTGGAGCGCACCGAGGCGTCCGCCAACGCAGCCTTCGTGGCGACCCGCGCGCGGGTGCAGCCGGAGAGCGGCGCCACGTGGACGGAGGTGGCGGGCGCGTACGCCATGTTCGACGGCGTCGGCTCGCCGCTGACGCAGACGTTCGGGCTGGGGCTGTTCGCGGATGCCGGCGAGGCGGAGCTCGATGCGCTGGAGGCGTTCTTCCACCAGCGCGGGGCCGGGGTGGACCACGAGATCAGCCCGCTGGCCGCACCTGCCCTGCTGCCGCATCTCAACGCGCGCGGCTACCTGCCGATCGAGCTCACCAGCGTCCTGTTCCGTCCCGTCGCCGGCGTGCCGTCTCCCGCGCCGGCGAACGAGAGGGTGCGCGTGCGGCGCATCGAGCCGGAGGAGGCGGAGCTGTGGGCCGGGGTTGCGGCGGAGGGGTGGAGCAGCGAGTCTGCGGACGTGGGCGCCTTCATGCTGGATTGGGGAAGGGTCAGCGCGCAGAGCGAGAACACCTTCGGCTTTCTCGCCGAGCTGGACGGCGCGCCCGCGGGCACCGGCGCGCTCAGCATCGGTGAAGGCACCGCGCTGCTGGCCGGCGCCAGCACGGTCCCCGCGGCGCGGCGGCAGGGCGTTCAGCGTGCGCTGCTGGAGGCCCGGCTGCGGTTCGCCGCCGAGCGGGGATGCGACCTGGCGATGATGGGCGCGCTGCCCGGGAGCGCCTCGCAGCGCAACGCGGAGCGGCAGGGTTTCCGCGTCGCCTACACGCGGATCAAGTGGCAGCTGCGGCGTTCTGGCGCCTGACCGGACGTACCACAGATCAGCCGCGGCCCGATCACCAGGCGATGGCGTGGAGGATACGATGGGAGGCCACAATGTCTTTGGCAGGCCAATCGATCAGCCCCTGCAGGAAAAGTCACGGATCTTCATCTCGCACCGGCTCGCGGACAAGCTGTACGCCAGGGCGATCGCTGAATACTTCGAGTCGATCGGCTTGCACTACTATTTCGATGAGCAGGATGAGGTGTTGCAAAGAGCGGCGCAGGAGGGCCACAGCCAGGACGTGGCGATCGTGCAGGCGATTGATGACGGGCTGGCTCATTCGACTCACCTGCTGGCCGTACTGAGCAGTCGAACGATGGGGTCGTGGTGGGTTCCCTACGAGGTTGGCGCGGCGCGGGCGATGGGGAAGGACGTGCGACATCTTCTGCTGCCTTCGTTGACGGCGGAGATGGTGCCCGAATACCTGCGCATCTATCCACAATTCTGGAGCGCGCGTGACCTCTTCGACTGGATCTCCGGGTTGTCGTCATGGCGTGAATACCTGGTGATGCGGGAATACCGCGAGTACCTCAATGACATTTTCGGAGAATTGGCGCCGGACGAGGAAACAATCGATCACTGGTACGCAGAGGCCAGTCGGCTGAACGATAACTGGCTTCGCCAGCTGGACGCCGTTTTTCAGAACGACGCGAGCAGATCGTCAGAATCCTGAGCAGCCCCGAACCACCGTCCGCATTCTGCTCACTCCCTTGCTCCCGGGGTAGATGGTTCCCACTTCCGGTGGTGCCAGTACTCGGCAACGGGCCATGGGGGCAATCTGGAGCTGCGGGGACTGGTTCTCGCGAAGGTCGGGAGCGAGCCTCAGCGTTCCGCTTTGTGGTTCTGGAGATTGCCGATATCCACGCAAGCCCGACGGAGATTCTGGCGCGCGAATCTCACGGGAAGCGGGCCCTGCTCGGCAGAGATCAGGGCTTCCGTGCAAATCGATCTGCTGCACGGGATGTGGGCGGTGGGCTCGCGGAGCGGGAGTGTGCAGTTCGTACGGAAATCAGCATCCCTGCGGCGGCTCTGTTCGTGATCCGGCTCCGCGGATCAACAATTCCGTCCTGTTCATGTCTCCACGGCCCTCGTGGTGCATGCTCATCCCCTTTCTCTGCTCCGCACAATGCCCCCCGAGCCTCACCCGTCGCCTGAGACGCCACCGCTCTTCCGCCGCCCCAGGCCCTACTATCCGGCTCTTCTTCCCGGAATGGCGGCGGCGGTGTTCCTGCTCACGCTCTGGGGGTTCGGAACCCGATACGAGCTCACTCCCCGCAGCGAGTTCGTTGCCGCCAACGTCATCCAGCAGGTACTCGACTCGTCGAGTGCCGCACGACTTCGGCACACCTCCGATCGCCTGTCAAAGTCGGCCGACAGCCTGGATCTGGAGGTATTCACCAAGGCGATGACCGACTCGGCGGCAAAGCCCCTGAGAGTGCAGGCGGGTATCTACCGCGCCCGGTCGGACAGCCTGAGGTCCCGGGCCACCTCGCGGGACGCCGTGCTGGCGAAGCGGCACGCCAAACGCCTGCTCTGGGTCTACACCTTCAGCATCGATGTGACGGTCTGCATCTTCGCGGCGCTCATCGTGTTCGTGCTGACGTTCAGCGTGATGCGGGCGCGGCAGGTGTCGCCATCGTGGGCGCTGGGCGTGCTCGCGGCGATGGTCGCGCTCTCCCTGCCGACGGCGCTGCTGTTCGTTGGGAAATGGTACGATCTGTCGACACCTCCTTACCTCCTGGTGAAAGCGGTTCTGGAGGAGCCGGTGCTGAACCTGGTCCGTGCCAGCGACGGGCTGCACATCATGATCGCCACCCTGATCACGTGGGGTGGGGTGTTTACCGGACCCACTCTCCTCACCCAGCCGCCGGCGCAGCCGTCTGCCGCCGAGATCGCCAGAGCGGAGCGGGAGCTTGCCGATTCCAGCCGGTTGTTCCGCCTGGCGCTGTACGTGATCGCCACGATGCTGGTGGTGTACGTGGCCGCCGTGAGCTCGCTCTTCGAGTGGGCGCTGGCCTTTGTGCAACCGGAGCCGGCAGTCTTCGGCGGCGTCGAAACGCTGGCAGACAGCGCAGTCACCGCGCGGGCGCTGCTGGCGAGCGGCCTTCTCGTGTTCGGGTCCTGCACCTCGGCGGTCGTCGTGCGGCACATGGCCCGTAACCTGGCGTCCCGCGTTCTGCCCGACGCGCCCGTCGCCGAGCGCGAGGAGTGGGTCGCAAAGCATGCGCTGGTCGAGAACGATCTGCGGCAAAGATTGAAGACCCTCGCCGCCATCCTTGCGCCATTGATGACCGGGGTGCTCGCTCAGGTCTTCCAGAAGGTGGGCTGAGCAATGGGCGCTGTCATACGGCTGCCCTGCGTGAGCGGGTGAAAGGTCCCGCAGCGAGGCCTGCCATGGTGGTGATGATCAACGGCTCGTTCGGGGTGGGGAAGACGACGGTCGCGGGGCTCCTGCGCGGCGCGCTCCCCGGGAGCGTGATCTACGATCCGGAGTGGGCCGGGTTCGTCCTGCAGCGGCTGCCGAGGAGGGGCCGGCGAAGCCCGGCGTCCGACGACTTCCAGCACATGCGGATGTGGCGGAAGTCTGCCGTCGCGGGGGTGAGGGTGTTCCGGACCTTCGCCCGCGGGCCAGTGATCGTGCCGATGGCGTTCACGCATCGCGCGTACTTCGACGAGGTGACGGGCGGCATCCGGCGGTTCGATCCGGATCTCAGGATCTTCTGCCTGCGGGCGAGCGTGGAAACGGTGAAGCGGCGGCTCGTGGGGCGCGGCACGCCGATCGACGGCCCGGGCGCGGAATGGATCGCGCGGCGCATCGCGGAATGTGCCGAGGCGCACCGCGATCCGCACTTCGGGGAGCCGGTGGATACGGAACACCGCACTCCCGGTGAGGTCGCCGAGGAGATCGTGCGGAGACTGCACGCTCCCGGCCGGCCGCATTGATTCGCGGTGTCCTGACGGGAGCACTGGAACGTCATTCCTGGTACCGCGAGCCAACCTCACACAAAGCTTGCAGAATCACGAATCCGCATTATTCTGCTACGGGTGATGATTGGCGTGCGTCGGATCATGAGAACTGGAGGGATCATTATCCGGCGTCTTCCCGGCTGATCGCTGCCCGACGGCTCCCCGCCCCACCCGCCACACCCCCTCCAGGCAAGCCGCAGCCACCCACTGGCTGCGCACGTTCTCCCCACACGTTTTATCGCGCATCGGCGAGCGGCTTTCTGCTGTCCTCGACCCGGCATGCGCGTCCCCGTGGAGCCCGGCCCGTGGACCGTGCGGGCGACGGCGTCCCGTCCGGTCTCCACACCTTCATGCCACACGACCCCCACCCGGAGGTACATCATGCGCAACGAAGACTCCATCCCTCCCGACAACGCCGGACGCGATGCGGGCGGCCCGGCCGCGGCGGCCGGCGACGCGGTGCTGGTGGGCGGGATCAGCCTGGTGAGGGACGCGGCGGTGCCGAAGGAAGGTACCGTGGCGCCCGGGACATCCGCCTACCAGTCGCCGCCGAGCATTCCCATCACCTTGGCCAACCTGCAGCCGGCCGCGGCGCAGGAGCTCACCGCCAGCCTCATTCCCCAGCCGCTGCCGGCGCCGCCGGAGAGCATCGTGCGGTCGCTCAAGGCGCTGGACCCGCGCATCAAGCGGTTCCACGGGGTGCAGGTGCCGTTCATCTGGCTCCCCGGGCCGCTGGTGAGGTCGCCGTGCGCGGACATGTTCGGGTACATGTTCTCCGCCGCGGTGCGCACCGCCAGCAAGCTCCCCTTCGACGTGACGCACCAGGCGCTGCTCACACAGCTGGGGAACATGATGGGCGACCCGGGGCGCGAGGTGGGGAACGACTCCACCATCCCGGCCGGGTACACCTACTTCGGCCAGTTCGTGGACCACGACATCACCTTCGACGTCACCTCCACCATCGACCAGGCGACCGACGCCAACACCATCCCCAACATGCGCCGGCCGGCGCTGGACCTGGACAGCGTCTACGGCCGCGGGCCGGCGCTGGACCCGTACCTGTACAGCTTCCCCAGCGCCGCCGGCGTGCCCCCGACGGCGGTGAAGATGCAGCTGGGGCGCAACCGCGACTTCGGCCCGGGCGGGCCGCTCACCGCCACCGGCGCCACCGCCACGCCGGTCGATTTCGACGTGCCGCGCGTGCTGGCCGGCACCGAGAGCACGGTCAACCAGGGGGCCAGCACCTTCACGGCCATCATCGGCGACCCGCGCAACGACGAGAACGTCATCGTCAGCAACTTCCACCACGCCATGCTCAAGTTCCACAACCGCGTGGTGGACCTGCTGCTGCTGGCCGCCTTCCCGGGCGACGTGTTCGCCGAGGCCAGGCGCATCGTGACCCGCCACTACCAGTGGTGCGTGGTGCACGACTTCCTGCCTCGGGTGTGCGGCGCGGCGGCGGTGAACAACGCCATCGCCACGGTGAACGCGCCGGTGGGGAGCCCGTTCCGCATGCCGGTGGAGTTCGCGGTGGCGGCGTACCGGTTCGGCCACAGCATGATCCGCAACGGCTACATCCTCAACAGCTCGCTGCCGCCCAGTGCCAGCACGCTGCAGGGGGTGTTCGACTTCGCGCGGGTGCCCCGGCTGCCGCTGTTCAGCAACTGGGCGACGGACTTCAACATGTTCTTCAACACGGCGCACCCGGTGGCGGGCAAGTTCAACAACGCGCGCAGGATCGACAGCGTGCTGGCGCCGGGGCTGGAGAACATTCCGGGCGGCTCCGGGATCATGGCCATCCTGGCGGCGCGCAACCTTCGCCGCGGGCTGGCGTTCGGGCTGCCCAGCGGCCAGGCGGCGGCCGCCGCGCTGGGGATCGCCCCGCTCACGCCGGCGCAGCTGACGGCCGGGCTGCCGGCCAACGAGATCGCGCTGCTGCAGTCCAACGGCGGCATCCTGCTGCAGAAGACGCCGCTGTGGTACTACGTGCTGCGCGAGGCGCGGGTGCTGCAGAACGGCAACCGGCTGGGGCCGCTGGGCGGGCGCATCGTGGCGGAGACCTTCGTGCGCATGCTGAAGCGCGACGGCGACTCGTTCATGAACGTCCCCGGCTTCGCCCCGTCGCTGCCGAGCTCCACGCCCGGCACCTTCATGATCGCCGACCTGCTGGAGTTCGCGGGCGTGCTGGTGCAGTAGCGCGACGGCCAAAAGCCTGAACTGCACTCACGCAGAGCAGCAGAGAGGCAGAGCAGCAGAGGGAAATGCGCCGTTCCTCTGCTGCTCTGCACCTCTGCTGCTCTGGTGCGTCAGGCGAAGCCTGACCTCTCTTGTGAACTGAAAGGAGTTCACCATGTGAAATGCCTGTGAGACATGTAGCCAAACAGGCGGGGTGAACCGGGCAACCGGAGCCCTGAAGCACCT
>DATAAG010000046.1:0-4176 GCA_036260235.1 Longimicrobium sp. | reverse complement strand
GACGATCTGCCGGCTGGCGTGGTTCAGGAGGTAGTTGTCCGACCAGTTGATCTCCACGTACACGCCGCCGGACGGCATGGAGCCCGTGCCCGGGAAGATGCTGACGACGGGCGCGTAGAAGTCGAACGGCTCGCACGGCTCCTCGGTGCACTGCTGCGCCGCGGCCCCCGCGGGGCGCGCCAGCGCCGTCGCCAGCGCGAGCAGAAGGAACAGCGGCGCGCGCGGCCTGCCGGTGAACGGGTTTGGCATGGGACGGTTCGTGTGTGTCCGGTGGGAGGGTTGCCGCTCGCGGGTACAGCCGGGGGAGAGCCGGAGCGGGTACGGCAGGTGGAGACGACGTACTCTGGCAACGTCCGGGAGGTACCTTTCATACAGGCGTGCCGGCATTCACGCGGCGCCGTTCCACTGGCGCCACCATGCAAACAATGTCCGCATTCACCCTTGCGCGGTTCCGTGAAGGTGGACGGGCGTCACCCTCTCCCCCGACGGCGGTCCGCTGCGCCGCCGGAAGCTCGCCGTATCCGCAGTCCGTTCCAGAGTCATGGCTGCGCGCATCCCCTCCGAGCTCAGCGCTCCCAACACGGAAAGCTTCTTGTAGTTCGATGGTGCCGATCCATGAGCTCGCTCTCCCACCGGAGCCCGCGCGAACAGTCGTGTCAGCCTGGTCGTTACTCCCGTCTCGTCCAGGAATACAAATTTTCCCCACGGAATCGAACTAACCTCCTTTACATATGCTTCGCGCTCGGCTTGGATCTCCGGTTGATCCTGCTCGCTGGCTCGTAACGTTTTTTACGGGAACACCCATATACTAATTCTTTCTCTAAACCCGTCCAAGAACCGCAGTGAGGAGCCGAAGGGTGGAGGGGATCATCGACAACGGGTTCTCCGGGTGGCCGTGGTGGACCGCGACGCAACGAGAGCGGCCGTCTTCCCCGCGCATCGGGGCGCTGGAGTCCGGCGGGCGGAGGCGCACACCTTTCTCCCGTGCCCACCCGCCGGTCAGCGGAACATGCCCGCGACGTCCAGCGCCAGGTTGGCCAGCAGGTGGGCGGCGATGGGAAGCGCCAGCCCGCCGGTGCGCCACCGCAGCAGCGCGCATCCGGCGCCGACCGCCAGCGCGCCGGGGATGGAGGCGGGGCCGTGGACGGCGGCGAACCAGACGGCGTTCGCCGCCACGAAGAGCCAGGCCCGGCCAAAGACCACCTGCAGCTCGCGGTAGAGCAGCTGCCGGAAGTAGTACTCCTCCACCACCGGGGCTGCGAGCAGGTACCCCGCCGTCATCGCGAAGAACTCGCCGGACCACGGCCGCGTCTCCCTGGCCGCCCCCAGGTCGAACCCCAGCGGCGCGACCACGTACCACGAATAGGACACGGCCAGTACGGCGGGCAGGACCACGAGCACGCCGTCCGCCGCCCGCCCCCCCGCCCGGCGGGGCGGCGGGCCCACCTCCTCCGGCGCCGCGCCGCCGCCGCGCGCGAGCGCCCGGAAGACAGCCGCGGCCAGGGCCAGCCCCGCGAGGTACAGAAGGGTCGCGGGTACGTGCGCCGCCCGGGCCGGGACGTCCAGCCACGGCCGGGTCAGCGCGTACGCGATGCCCACCAGCAGCGCCGCGCGAAACGCGGCCGCGGGCACCGCCGGAGCCGGCGAAAGGGAGGAGCCCGTCACGGAGCCGCCTCTCCCCCCTCCGGCGCGCGCCCCGCGCCGTCACCCGCCCCCTCCGCGCGCTCCGCGGCCCGGGAGAAGGTGTCCTGCAGCGCGCGGGAGAGCCGGACGTCGAACCACCAGGCGTACCACGAGTACAGCAGCGCTCCCAGCATGAGCGCCGTCGCCAGCACGGCGGCGCGCCTGATCCACACCGCCAGATCCGCGGTCCTCCCGGCCGGAGCCCCGGCCGGAAGGCCGCGCCGCGTCCTCATTGTGAGCACGACGTGTACGTTCGTCCCGCGGCCTGCGTGTGGCACCTCCACGGCCCCCGCGCGAACGGCCGGTCGGCCCTGTACGTGAGCGTGGAGCGGTACGGCCGGTTGATGAAGAGGCCGCGCAACCCCCCGCTGCCGCGCAGGTTCATGACGGTGGCATCCGTCGCCGCCCGCCCGAACTGGATCTCGACGCTCTCGATGCTCCCACGCAGTTCCTCGTTGTAGAAGGTGAAGCCCTGCCCGCGGACGGTCGCCCCGTCGGCGCTCAGCCGCAGCACGTTGCCGCGCTGGGCCACGATCGTCCACCCGCCGCCGATGGTGAACTCCGTTCCGCGGGGAAGCACCAGCCCCTCGCGGCTGGACATGGCCCTGCGGACCTGCTCCGGGGTGCGGCCCGTCTCCGTGGAGATCGACTGGATCATCTCCGTCAGGTGCGCGGGGTTGAACCGGGGGGCGTGCTTGGCGTCCGTCTCGGAGCACCGGCCGTGCGCGGCGTCCGGGCCCATGCCCCACGCGCACAGGCCGTAAGGATCGCCGAAGCCCACCGGGTCGCCGTCGGCGAAGCCGTACACGTTCAACCCGCCCGCCAGGCCGATCGGGTCCTCCTGGGTGAACCGGCCCGACGTGGGGTCGTAGTAGCGGTTGCGGCGGTAGCTGAGCCCGCTGCCGTCGCCCTTGTCGGCGAGCAGGGTGCCGTGCCAGGCGTTCTCGCGCATGTCCGGCCGCGCGTACCCCGCCCACATCTCCGGCCACTGCAGGAAGTTGCAGCGCTTGTAGCCGTTCAGCCAGACGCAGCGGCGCCACCCGCCGTCGTCGTACGTCCCCAGCACCGCCTGGCCGCGGCTGTTCCAGTGCGGCACGATCACGTACGGCTCCACGGCGCGGTAGCCGCGGTCCACGTTGGCGGTGTCCAGCCGGTCGCCGTACCCCATGCGCACCAGCGCCAGCGGGTGGTCCAGCGACACCCCGTGCACGTACAGCACCCGGCCGTAGAAGGGGTTGGGATCGATGGTGTACCAGTCCGGCGGGGACCCGTTCTCCAGCGCCAGGTTCACGTGCGCCGAGTCGTTCTCCATGTACTGGTTCATGTGCGGCTGCTGCCCGCCCGGCGCCTGGATCTCGATCAGCTCCTGGTCGCCGTCCCAGATGGTGCGCCGCAGCCACCCCAGCTCGCAGAGCGCGGAGTACTGGTCCTGGTTGCACTCGCGCCGCGCCCGCACCAGCACCCGCCGGCCCAGCGCGTCGTAGCGGTACTCCTCGAACGCCCGCGAGTAGTTGCTCAGCTGGTTCGTCGGGTCATCCACCGTGCGGACGTCCGCCGCGCGCAGCCGGCCCCCGGCGTCGTAGAAGTACGCGTGGTCGCGGAAGTCGTCCGACGCGGTGAGGCCCGGGGTGGTGTAGGTCTCCCACACCAGGTTCCCCGCCGCGTCGTACACCAGCGTGTCGCCGTGCACCGCCGTGTTCTTGGCGCGCAGCCGCCCGGTCCCCGGCTGGTAGCGGAACACCTCCGACACGGTGGTGGTGCGGCCGTAGCGGGCCAGGTCGAAGCTGCTCTGCGTGCTGCGCGAGATCTGGTTCCCCAGCGCGTCGTAGCGCGGCTGCTCCGTCACCTCGCTGGTGGGGGTCGCGTTGTTGATCTTCGCCCCGTTGCTCTCCGTCCGGCTGTACGTCAGGTACCCCATCGGGGAGTAGGAGGCGGTGAGCGTGTCGGCCGCGCCGGCGCCGTTGCGGCTGAAGAGCAGCTTGCCGCGCGCGTCGTAGCCCAGCGTGTCCCGCCGCAGCGGGTTCGCCGCGTACCGGTCCGCCGCCGTGCTGGCGTTCAGCGTCTGGTGCAGCGCCAGCCGCCCGTCCGGGTCGTACCGGTACGACTCGGTGATCCCCCCCGGCAGGGTGAGGGTCTCCACCTCGCCGCGGGCGTTGTACTGGTAGCGGTAGCTGGTGCCCAGCGGGTCCGTCACCGTCGCCAGCGCGCCGGTCTGCCGGTCGTACGCGTACGCGGTGCGGTCCTTCAGCACGCCCCCCACCAGCGGGGCCACGTTCGAGGGGTGCTTTACCTCCGTCCGCCGGCCGTTGCGGTCGTAGAAGAACTCCAGCCCGTACACGTGGCTGGTGAAGTTGCCCCCCTCCGACAGCTCCGCCCAGGTGCGGATGGTGAGGGTGTCGCCCCGCAGGTCGCCGCCGGGGTAGTAGCCGCGGCGCACCCGCGCGTCGCGGTTGGTGGCGCCCACCAGGTTCCCCACGGCGTCGTACGTGAACA
>DATAAG010000045.1:0-3371 GCA_036260235.1 Longimicrobium sp. | reverse complement strand
CCTCTCCGCGAGGAACGAGCGGGGAGGGGGCCGGGGGAGGGGCCCCCGGCGGCCGCCAGGATGTCTGCCGCGCCGCCACGCTCCCGGGCGCCACCGTCCGAAAACCGCACGCCGCGTGAATTGCGGCACCGGACGCGGCCGGTTATCATCCCCGCTCTTCATCCTCCCGGCGGCACGGGGCGCGGCGTCTCATCGCACCACTTCGCGGAAGCGGTCAATCCAGGCATGGCGGACAACGACCTGTTGGACAAGCTGGTCTCCCTGGCCAAGCGCAGGGGGTACGTCTTTCAATCGTCGGAGATCTACGGCGGCACCGGCAGCGTGTGGGACTACGGCCCGCTGGGCGTGGAGCTCAAGCGCAACGTCAAGGACGCCTGGTGGCGCGCCATGGTGCACGAGCGCGACGACATCGAGGGCCTGGACGCCGCCATCCTGATGCACCCGAAGGTCTGGGAGGCCAGCGGCCACGTCGCCGAGTTCACCGACCCGCTGGTGGAGTGCCGCAACTGCCACCGCCGCTACCGCGTGGACATCCTGCTGGCGGAGTCGGGGGCCAGCGAGCTGGAGGCGGCGCGCTGCCCCAGCTGCGGCAGGACGGGCGAGTGGACGGAGCCGCGCAACTTCAACCTGATGTTCAGGACGTTCATGGGCCCCGCCGAGGACTCCGCGAACGTCGTGTACCTGCGGCCGGAGACGGCGCAGGGGATCTACGTGAACTTCCTGAACGTGCAGCAGAGCGCGCGGCAGCGCATTCCGTTCGGCATCGCGCAGATCGGCAAGGCGTTCCGCAACGAGATCACCCCCGGCAACTTCACCTTCCGGACCCGCGAGTTCGAGCAGATGGAGATGCAGTTCTTCGTCAAGCCGGGGACGGACGAGGGGGTGTTCGAGGAGTGGCGCCAGCGGCGGCTGGCGTGGCACACCGAGGTGATGGGGCTGGCGCCGGACCGCATCCGCTACACCCCGCACGAAAAGCTGGCCCACTACGCCAGCGCGGCGGGCGACGTGGAGTTCTTCTTCGGCGGCACCATCGGGGACGGGGGGTGGGGCGAGATCGAGGGGATCCACAACCGCACGGACTTCGACCTCAAGCGCCACCAGGAGTACAGCGGCAAGCGGCTGGAGTACATCGACGCCGCCAACAACGAGCGCTACGTGCCGTACATCATCGAGACGTCGGCGGGCGCCGACCGGGTGACGCTGGCGGTGCTGGCCAACGCCTACCGCGAGGAGGAGGTGGAGGGCGAGACGCGCGTGGTGCTTTCCATCAAGCCCTCGCTGGCCCCGCTCAAGGTGGGCGTGTTCCCGCTGGTGAAGAAGGACGGCATGCCGGACCGCGCCACGGCGATCCACGAGGACCTGCGCCGGCGCGGCATCCCCAGCTTCTACGACGAGGCCGGCGCCATCGGGCGGCGCTACCGGCGGCAGGACGAGGCGGGGACGCCGTTCTGCATCACGGTGGACGGGGAGACGATGGAGCAGGGCACGGTCACCATCCGCGATCGCGACACCATGGAGCAGACGCGCCTGTCGCAGGACGAGATCGTCAACTGGCTCCGCGACCGCATCGGCTGAAGACCTTCAACGCAGAGGGCGCAGAGCAAAAGAGCGGACGCAGGGACCGGTAGGAAACCCCGCCGCCCTGTTCCGCTGAGAACGGAACAGATCGGTAGAGGTCCAGAGGGACGGAGAAAAGCCGGAAATACAGAGGAGCCGTGCCCGTTCTTCCTCTGTATCTCCGGCTTTTCTCTGTCCCTCTGTACCCCTTCGCCGTTCAGGAGAGCGTCGGCCGGCGACCATGCCGGTCAGGAAGCGCGGTCCAGGCGGGGCGCGTCGTGGCGGCCGTCGGGCCACAGCTGCGCCACCTCGCCGGCCACGGCCGCGAACGATTCCGCCGGGGCCAGGCGCAGGACCGCGCCCTTCGCCCGCGTGAAGGCCACCAGGTCGCCCGAGGCGCGGGCGGCGTGCGCCAGGTCCAGCGCGGCGGCGAACCGCACCGCGTCCGGGATGGACTCGTCCGCGACCAGGCGCCGCGCGTGGTCGGCCGCCGCGCGGGCGATCGGCTCGCCGGACCCGGCGAACGCCCGTGCCGTGAGGGCGGCGGAGGTGAGCTGGTCCGCCTTCGCCAGCCGGGACCGGGCGGGCGCGAGCCGCTTGAGAGCGACGCGCGCCTGGTCCGCCTCGCCCGCGTCCGTCCAGAAGCGCGCGAGCTCCAGCAGCAGCGCCGGCCCCCCGTCCATGTTCGTCCGGCAGACCTGCTGCGCCGCCAGCGCGAACTGCACGGCGCGCGTCGCGTCGCCCAGCTGCCGCGCGAGCCGGAGCAGGCCGTGGGCGGCGCGCATCCGTGCGGTGCGCACCCTGCCGCGGCGCGCGGCACGATGGCCGTGCTGGTACAGGTTCTCCGCCCGCGCGAAGTTTCCGCGGCGCTCGTACAGCTGCCCCAGCTCCACCAGCGCGGTGGCGTACGAGGGGCGGTCCTTTTCCCGCCGCGCCAGGCCCACCGCCCGCCGCAGCCACGACTCCGCGCGCACGTCCTGTCCCGCGGCCGCGGCGGCGGTCCCGGTCTGCAGCGCCGCCTCCGCCAGCTGCGGCGATGCCAGCGCGCCGGCCTGCGCGAACGCGATCGCGGTGTGCACCAGCCCCTCGTCCCGCGCCCAGGCCGCGACCTGCAGGCAGCAGGCGGACAGCTCCGCCGCGTCGGCGCGGCCGGAGTCGGCCAGCACGGCGTGGATCGTCTCGAGGGGCTGGACGATCGGCCGGGGCAGCGCCGGGTCGCCCGGGGCGGCCAGGCGAAGGGCGTCTCCCCCCTTCACGAAGAGGCGCCCCCGATCCTCCGGGGGCGTCTCCCCCCACAGGGCCACGTCGCGCACGGTGCGCCAGAGCAGCACCCCCAGCTCGTCCTGCACCTCCTCCAGCAGGTCTCCGCCCTCGATCGTCTCTCCGGGCCCACGCAGCATCGCGGGCGGAATGCACCAGCGGCGCGGCGTCCTGTCTCTACGGCTGCGTTTCATCTGGCCCCTCGTATCCACCGGTTCCCGAGCCTGGGAACTGGCGTTGCCGCGAATAGTGGCCCCGATGGAGCTTGGATGTGGCCGTGCAGCTTCGCGGAGCACCAGCCCGTTAGGAGATCCTGCCAGAGACGCCCGTCATGCTGCCGGAACTCGCGTCAATCCGAATGAGACAAAATAACCGGCAGGCAGCGCCTGGCAAGTCTGTCTACCTGTCTGTCGGACGGGGCCTCCGGTTTTCTCACGCAGCGCGGCAGAGGAGCAGCGAACCGGCGCGATCCTCTGCTCTACTGCTGCTCCGTGATGCCAGACCCGTGAACAGAAAGAACCTCACACAGAGTCAGCAGAGTCAGCGGAGTTTGG
>DATAAG010000044.1:0-15456 GCA_036260235.1 Longimicrobium sp. | reverse complement strand
AAGAACCGGCGGCCTCACCGGATTCGCGGCGAGGCCGTCGTCGTTTGCGTCGCGCACGCCTCCGGACTGCGGAGCAGATGATACCATACGCCGGACCGCGGTCCGCTCGATCGGACTCAGCCGGCGGCGTCGTAGGCGCGGCGCAGAATGGAGAGGACCTCGGGGTCCACGTCGCCCGGTGTGGACAGGGCGACGGTGTACTGGCACATGCCGCCGGGCTTCTGCGCCACGATGCGTTCGCTCGCCACGTCGCCCTTGAGGTTGATGCCCAGCTCGGCGCGGTCGTTGGTTCTGGGGCCAAGCATGGCGAACTGCTTTTTGCGGCGCAGGGAGACGTATCCCTTCTTGGGCGCCACCTCGAACTCACCCCACGGCTGGATGGCCGCCATCACGGCGTCGTGGATGGAACGCAGGTGCGCTTTCTTGCCCGTGTAGATGTCGGCCAGCGGGTCGGCGCCCACATCTGACGCGGGGGTGGCGCCTTTGCCGCCCGCCGCGTGATGGGCGAGGGTGTTGGCGTCCCCGTAGCCCAGTCCGTACGTCTCCATCAGCCAGGTGCGCACCTCGCCGTGCTTCGTCTTGCCGGACCCGGCAATCGCCTGGCGCAGCGTGGCGAGGTCCTGGCCCGTCTTTGCTTCGATGTTTCGCAGCTGCGTGGCGAGCGCCTGCTCGGGACTGCTCATCTGCACCTCTTCTGAAGGACGTTTCCGGAGCCGAACGGCGGAATGCTTATGAAACACCAGAGGCTGGCCGCTCCTTCGCCAAGAAGATACGGCCAGCCTCACAGACGGAACGACCGACGGCCGTCCACACGCCCAAGCTATCTGCCGCGCGGACAGGGGCAAGGGGATTGGAGATCGTCTTGCGCGCAGCCAGGCCATCCGCCGCCTCCGCTCCTACCGCCGAGCCGTATCGTTGCCGGTTGAGCATCGTTACGGGGTAGGCCGATCGCCTGATTCAATTCGAGACGGCCGGCTTCTTTCGAAGCTGGCCCTTTTTGCTGCATTCACTCGGGATCGAGTAGCCGCGCCTTGACCTCGGGCCAGGAGCGACCCAGCCCGGGGTTGACGGCCCGATCTTCCAGCCGCCGGTCCAGTTCGTTTGCGAGTTCAGCTGCGTACTCCGGCCACACTTCGAGGTCGGCCGCAAGACCCTCCTCCGCCAGCGCAGCCTCTTCCGCAGGATCCAGCCGGGCAACCGCCTCTTCCAAGCAATCGTGCGCTTCAGGCTCGACGTCCGGCACCTCGGCCAGCGCGGCATCGTACTTCGCGCGGCTGCCCCGGCGGGCACGTTGCCGCAGGTAGTCGTTGGTCATCGGAGTCACGAGCGTGATCTGTCGCGTTCGAGCCGTGTGGCCCAGAATGTACCCGCCCGCCATGATCACAGAAAGTCCCTGGAACCAGCATCGCTCCGGGAAGACCTCCCGGACGGAATCCCTACCTCCCCTTTTGCACGATCATTTCCGGATGTAATGTTCGATGAACACGCTCGCTGAGCCGTACCCCTGAGCGGAGGATGCCGATCATGAAGAGCAGGACCGGAGTCACCGCCGTCCTGGCATTGCTGATGACCCTGGCCGGCGGGGTGCCGCTCGCCGCGCAGACCGCGCTGGACTGGACGCGCGTCACGGAAAGCGACCTGAACATCGCGTCCGTGTTCCTGACGGCGCGCGACCGGGGCCCGCGCGCGGCGCTCGACACCCTGGAGCGGCTCGCCGCGCAGGACATGTGGGTCCGGGCGAAGGGGCACCAGCTGGCGCACGCCATCGGCCGGTACGCCATGGAAAAGCGAAAGGACCTGGCCGTGCTGCGGGAGTGCACGCCGCGCTTCCAGTCGGGGTGCTTTCACGGCGTGCTGGAGGGATACTTTCTCCAGGGCGGGACGATCGACCGCGCGTCCGTGGCGAGCATCTGCGCGGGGCCGGTCGCCCGCGACTTCGAGCGGATGGAGTGCTGGCACGGCCTGGGGCACGGCCTGATGGTGCACCACGCCGGCGACTTCAGGCAGGCGCTCGCCCTCTGCGACGCGCTGGAGGCGGCCCAGCCCCGCCGGGAGTGCCACGACGGCATCTTCATGGAGCGCGCCATCCGGGCCATCGGGGCGGAGCCCATCAACGTGGGCGACGGGCCGGGGATCGGCCACGCGCACGGGGAAGCGGAGGGAGCGGGCCACGAGGGTCACACCGCGGCCAGCCGCTCCGCGTCCGCGGGCCCGCAGGACCGGCCCGGGCGGCTGAGGGCCAAGATCGCCGCCCGCAGGGAGCGCGAGCAGATGTGCAGCGGACTGGATGCGGGCCACCAGCCTTCGTGCTGGGCGTACCAGTCGCTGGTGCTGATGTCGCTGCACTGGCCCCGCCTGCCGCGCGCGCTCCGTGGCTGCGACGACGCCCCGGCCGCGGCCGTGCGCGAGTGCTACCAGGCCTTCGGCAAGCAGGTGCTGGGCGTGACCAGCGGCGACGTGCCGCGGATGCTGGAGGCGTGCCGGCAGGGCGACCCCGCCCGCGTGACCGACTGCCTGATGGGCGGCGTGGAGTACTTCACGGACCTGGACTGGAACATCGAGCCGGGCATCGCCTTCTGCCGCCAGGTGCCGGACGAGGCCAAGCCGCGGTGCTACGAGATGATCGGCGCGCGGCTCACGCTGGCCCACCCCGATCCGGAGCCGGTGCGCGCCGCCTGCCGCCAGGTGGAGCCCGCGTACGTCCGCGCCTGCCTGGCCGGAGCGGGGATGCGGGAAAGCTGAGCGCCGGAGGCCGGGAAAGACAACTGCACTCACGCAGAGCAGCGGAGAGACGGAGCAGCAGAGGAACGGCCATCATTCCTCTGCTTCTCTGCCCCTCTGCTGCTCTGCGTGAGTGCAGTTTTTACGGATCGGGTCCAGCACGGATCACGAAGGGACGCCACGGGCTGAAGCCCGCGGCTGGAACGGCCACAAGCCCCGTGTCCGCGCCGACGCGCGGCACGGAACGGAGCTTCGGCAGGCTCGACCGCGGCTGAATACGCACTGAGTTTGACTGGGGGGATGGCGAGGCACAGAATGTCGCGCGCCGCTTACCGACGAACACCAGATTCAGCCGATGACCGACCTGCCCCGCTCCGCCGTCTTCGTCAACGCCGCCGAGGTGGCGGTGTGCACCGGGCCGCCGCGCGCGTCGGAGGATGCCGATCCGGCGGGGGTGGTGCACAGGGTCGCAGTCGCGGTGGTGAACGGGATCGTGGAGGCGCTGGGGCCGCAGGACGACGTGCTGGCCGAGCATCCGCACCTGGAGCGGGTGAACTGCGCGGGCGGGGTGCTCACGCCGGGGTTCGTGGACAGCCACACGCACGCCGTCTTCGGCCGCTACCGGGTGGACGAGTACGCGCTGCGCTGCACCGGGGTGCCGTACATGGAGATCGCGCGGCGGGTCGGCGGGATCAACGCGTCCGTGCGCGACCTGCGCGCGCGCAGCGAGGACGAGCTGGTGGAGATGGCGCTCCCCCGGCTGGAGGAGATGCTGCGCGGCGGCACGACGACGGCGGAGGTGAAGAGCGGCTACGGCCTCTCGACCGAAAGCGAGCTCAAGACGCTGCGCGCCATCCGCCGCCTGAACGACCTGCAGCCGATCGAGCTGATCCCGACGTTCCTGGGCGGCCACGAGGTGCCGCCGGAGTACCGCGAGAACCGCGCGGCGTACGTGGACCTGCTGGTGGAGGAGATGATCCCGGCCGTGGCGGAGGCCGGGCTGGCGCGCTTCTGCGACGTGTTCATGGAGCCCGGCGTGTTCGGGCGCGGCGAGACGGAGCGCATCCTGCGCGCGGGGCTGGCGCACGGGCTGCGCCCCAAGCTGCACGCGGACGAGCTGGAGGGGAGCGGCGGGGCGGAGCTGGCGGCGGAGCTGGGCGCCGCCTCCGCCGACCACCTGGGCGACATCAGCGAGGCCGGGATCGCCGCGCTGGCCGCGTCGTCCACCGTGGCCACGCTGCTGCCGGCGACGCTCTTCTTCCTGGGCCGCCCGCGGTGGGCGCCCGGCCGCGCGCTGCTGGACGCCGGCGCCACCGTGGCGCTCGCGACGGACTTCAACCCCGGGAGCTCGCCGACGCCGTCGATGCACTTCGTGCTGACGGCCGCCTGCAGCCGCATGGGGCTGAGCCCGCACGAGTCGCTGCGCGCCGCCACCGCCGGCGGCGCCGCGGCGCTGGAGCTGGCGGACGGCCGCGGCACCCTGGCCCCCGGCGCCCCCGCCGACCTGGTGCTCTGGCGCGCCGGGTCCGCCGCCGAGATCCCCTACCGCCTCGCCGCCCCCATCATCGAGGGCGTGTGGAAGGCGGGGGAGCGGGTGGTGTGAGCTGGTTCCGTACCTGAACCGGAAGCCCTGCGCATTCGCCTTCCACGACGCCACGTGCCAGTCTGTGGCGGACGGCGTCACAGCCTCCGTGCCCCACCGCCCGCTTCGCGAGGTACTCGCGGAAACGTGGCCGTCACCGTGGGGAAACGGGTCGCCGACTCCCTTCACCCCGCCAACGGCTATCGCGTGTTCCTCACGCGTCCCAGCCGTAGCACCACTTCCTGCCCCAGCACTCGCTCGCTCAAGACCAGTGTATCCGGACCAACAAAGCTGTAGGCAGCTTTCACGCGCATCTGGCCCCGGATGGAGTGCCGAAAGGTGACGGTGATCGAGTCCAGTCCGGAAACCTGGTAGCGTACGTTCGAGCGGCTGCGAGTGGCGGTCCGGAGGACGTAGCGCTGATACCAGTTCCCGTTCGGGAGGGAACTGTCTTCCTCCATCCGCCCGTCGTCGTGGAACGTGAGAATCGTCCGCCCGGCGGGATTGCCCCCCGAGGACGGAAGCACTCCGCTCCAGCGGCCAATCAACCGGACGCGGTTCGCGTCCAGCTGGGCGCGGTGCCGCTCCTCCCGGACGATCCGGCGTTCCTCCAGGACTCGTTGCCGCTCCTTCTCCATTTCCTCCTGTATAAACAGCTGTTCTCGTGCAAGGAGCCGGACGGAGTCGCGGAGGCGTGCGAATCGTGCCGCGCTGTCGGCGATCGCCTTGCGCCTGTTCTGCTCGGCAATCCTGCGCTGTGCCTCCTGGACCGCAGCTTCCGTAAGCGCCTGCCTCTCCGCTTCCCGGCGCTCCGCTTCTTCGTAAATCTCGGCCCTCAGCCGCTGCCGGAGGGTTGCTTCGTACCCCACGCGGGTGGATACCAGAAGCCCGGCAATCACCATCCATACTCCCAGGCAGAACACCAGGGCCACGCGCCCCCGCTTGTGGCTCACCACGAAGATGCCCGCAATGGTGGCGATCGCCGCAAGCGGCAGCCCCACGAGGGTGAGGAGCTCTTCGATCGTAAGGTGTTCCATCACGACCCCCCTGGGCGCTTTTCAAGCCGATGCCCGGCTCTCCTGGGATGGCAACCCCGAGCTCCTTTCCTGTACGGACACACGCTGACCGCGGTTGCAAATCGATCGGAATGCGAAACGGCAGCCACGGGACAGGTCCGGCGGTGGCTGCCGTTGGCATGCAGTCCAGCGGCTACGCGGCCGCGTTCCGTTCATCGGCTCCGCAGCGGGAGGACGCTGTCAGCCCCGCTCACCTGCGGCGCGAGCGGAGGGTCGGGTGCACGCTGATGCTCCATCGAGTCTTCTCGTCGTAGAGGCTCCTGCCGTAGACGCTGAACTCGTAGCGCTCTCCCGACTCGAACCGCACCATCCCGCCGTACGCGTACGGCACGACGAACCGGTCGAGAAGGTGAGTGCCGGAAAGGGCCGGATCCACGAGGGTCTGGTAGGGAGCCGGGGGGTCGGCGGGCCAGTATTCGCCGCCGCGGAGCTCGTACATCGAGAACTCCACCTCGGGCGGGAGGGGGCGGCCGGCGGCGGCGGCGGACATCGTGGCCGCGAAGACCTGCTCCGCCCGCGCCAGCCACCGCTGGCGATGCAGGGCGCCGGCCGCCATCGCCCCGCCAGCCAGCAGGCAGGCGAGCACGAGCATCTGCCAGCCCCGCACGCTCTCCCGCGGCGCGAGCCGGATCCGGCGCTCGTGCGGCCCCGCCGGCGCGCGCACCAGGCGCACCCGGACGCGTGTGGCGAGCGCCATGGCGTGGAGCAGGGCCAGCGAGCCGATGAACCAGGCGTCGAGATTCAGAACGAACAGCACCTGGACCGCCAGCCCGCGGCTGTACGACGCGGCCGGCCACGCCGCCAGGTCCAGGAAGCGCAGCACGAACACCGGCGGGCGCGGCGGCGACGGGGAGCCTGTGACTGAGCAGAAGCACCAATCGGTGATCGCCCCGTAGATCAGCACCATCGCGATCTGCACCGTGAGGGCGATGGAGAGGGCCACGAACGTCAGGGTGCGCGCCGTCATCCGCTCGTTCCAGGGCCGGAGTATTCCCGTCGCAGGATGGCTTTCTGCAACGTGCACGGCCCCGTCGAATCGAACAGCCGCCGTTCCGTCTTTCACACCGAGGATGCGGAGGAAAAGAGAGAGGACGCGGAGAGGGCAGATCACGCCTCCGCGTCCTCACTCCGTTCCTCCGCGTCCTCGGCGCGATCGTTCTTTACTCGCGCCGCGAACCGAGGAACTCCGGCGGGATGGGATTGCCGGGGCGCTCCGTGTCCCACGCGATGTTCGCCACCCACCAGCGGCCCTCGTGGCGCACCATCTGGAAGCTGTTGATGCCGCGCGCCACGACGGGGCCGTCCGGGCCCGAGCGGCGCGTCTCGTACGCGGTGAACACATGGGCGACGTTCCCGAACCGCTCGATCCGGTGCCCGATGTCCTGCTCCCAGAACCCGCCGCCGCTCGCGTAGATCGGCGTCACGATGCGGATGAAGTCCTCCACCGTCATGGGGTGGAGCAGCTCCTCGCCCGCCGGGGTCGTCTGGGCGTAGAGGAGGCGCGCGCCGGGGTAGAAGAGGGAACGGAGCCGGTCCCAGTCGCGCGGCTGGGCGGCGGGGCCGGAGATCACGTCGTAGAGCGCCCTCGTCAGGGCCTCGGGAGAAGCGACGTCCGCCGGGTTGGCGGGCGGAACCGCCGCCGCCAGGGGAGGCTGAGCCGCGGGGGTGGCCGTCTGCTGCGCCGCGAGCGGTGCGGACGCTGCCGCCACCGCGAGCAGGGCCAGGCGTGTCGTAGAGAGCCACGTGTGCAGCATGATCCTCCGTGCGGACGTGGATGAGGGAGGGCGAAGTTCCGTCATGGGCAGGGCACGAGCACGGGTAAGTAGACTCCTCAGCCGGCGCCGGAAAATGCCGGCACGGGAAAGACAACGCGGGCGCCTCCTTCGGAATGACAGGTCCTCACTCCATCACTCCATCACTCCATCACTCCATCACTCCATCACTCCATCACTCCATCACCGCGCCACTGACATCAGGCAGCCTCATCGGCCGGCGAGGAGGGACTCCAGCTTCTCCAGCCGGCTGCGGGTGAGCTTCAGGCGGGTGCCGTCGTGCAGGATCACCACGTGCTCGCCGCGAAAGAGGAACTGCACCTCGCGCACCCGGTCCAGGTTCACGATGGCGGACCGGTGCACGCGAAAGAAGCGCAGCGGGTCCAGCCGCGACTCCAGCGAGGCCATCGACTCCCGCAGCAGGTGCGTCCGCTCGCCCACGTGCAGCTTCGCGTAGTAGTCGTCCGCCTCGATCCAGTCCACCTCCTCCACCCGCACGAACACCGTACGCCCGGTGTTCTTCACCATCAGCCGCGAGGCGTACGCGGCGGGCGGCTCGCGCGGGGGCTCCGCTCCGCCCCGCTCCAGCAGCCCCGCCAGCCGCCGCCCCAGCTCGCCCACCTCGGCGTTGCGCACGGCGTGCTTGGCGCGCTGGATGGCGCGGAGGAAGCGGTCGTCGTCGAACGGCTTGAGCAGGTAGTCCACCGCGGCCACGTCGAACGCGCGCAGGGCAAAGCGGTCGTACGCCGTCACGAACACCACCAGCGGCATCCGCTCCGCGCCGATCTCGCGCAGCACCTCGAAGCCGTCCATCTCCGGCATCTGCACGTCCAGCAGCACCAGGTCCGGCCGCAGCGCGCCGATGGCCCGCACCGCCTCGCGCCCGTCGGCGCACTGCGCCACCACCTCCAGCTCCGGGTCGCGGGCCAGCAGGTCGCGCATCCCCGTGCGCGCCAGCGGCTCGTCGTCCACCACCACCACGCGCAGCGGAGGGTGCGTCACCGGACGGCCTCCTCCCGCGGGGCCTCGCCGGGCAGGAAGGGAAGGCGGATGGTCACCACCGCGCCGCCCTCCTCCGCGTTGCGCAGCTCCAGCCGCTGCGCGTCGCCGTACATCCCGGCCAGCCGCGCGCGGGTGTTGCGCAGCCCCACCCCCTCGCGCCCCGTGTCCGGCACGCCGGGGCCGTCGTCGCGCACGGAAAGGAGGAGCGACCCGTTCTCGCGCCGCGCGCCGATCTCCACCAGCGACGCCGTGCTGCTGCGGGCGATGCCGTGGCGGATGGCGTTCTCCACGATGGGCTGCAGGATCAGGTTGGGGACGCGCGCATCCATCGTCTCCGGCGCCACCTCCATCCGCACCTGCAGCCGGCCCGCGCGGATCTGCTCGATCTCCAGGTAGCGCTCCAGGAACTGCAGCTCGTCGCGCAGGGGCACCTCGTGCGGCCGCTCCTCTTCCAGCACGCTGCGCAGCAGGTCGCCCAGGCCGGCCAGCATGCGCACCGCCTCGGCGTTGCGGCCGCCGCGCACCAGCATGGAGATGCTGTTCATCGCGTTGAACAGGAAGTGCGGATTGAGCTGCATCCGCAGCGCCTGCAGCTGCGCGCGCGCCAGCTGGCCCTGCAGCTGGCTGGCGGCCAGCTCGCGCTCGCGGTAGCGGGCGTAGTAGTCGGCGCAGTAGACGGCGGCCAGGAGGATGGCGTAGATGCCCAGGTTGCTGGAGAGGCCGCCGACGATGAACTGCCAGGCGAAGTCGGGATAGGGGTCGCCCATGAACAGGCGCTGCGGCAGCAACCGCTGCACGCCCAGTTCCGCCGCGTAGAGCGCCAGCGTGAACGCGACCGCCACGGCCACCTGCAGCGCCGCGCCGGGAAGCCAGCGCATGCGGTCCAGCGGAAAGCGGCGCGCGAACCACTGCAGCAGCGGGACGGCGAGCGCCCACAGGTACCAGAACGGCATCCGCATCGCCAGCCCGTGCACGAACGGCACCGTGTTCCCCTCGCGCCCCATCCCCATGAACAGGACGTGCTGCCGCGCCGCGGCGATCCCGAACAGGGTCGCCAGCAGGAAGAGGAGCCAGGCGGGAATCCGCACCTGGTGCGCGGAGGCGGGGTCGCGTCGCATCAGCGGGGGGGTGGATGGCGTGGGCAGGGGTCAGGGCACGGGAGATGGGATGCGCTCGCTCGTGGAAATCCGTCGCTGCGCGACGGGAGGCCCTCTCCCCCGACCGCCTTTTCGCTCGTTCCTCGCGACGGCGGTCGACCCCTCCCCCAACTTCGGGGGAGGGGTGGGTTGGGCCAGGTGTGGATGCGTCACGGCCAAACCCACCGGAATGAAGCTACATCCGGAGCCGGAGCGGCGGAACCGCGTCGCGGCGAACCGACCCATCCGTGCAGCGAAGACGCCCGGCAGTGCAGGGACGCTCGCCGATCGTGCAGCGGACGGACTTCACGGCGCCGCGCATCCGCCGCCGGACGCCCGTCGCGGTTCGCTGCACCGGCCGCGCGGTCCGCTGCAAACGCGTGGCGCCGCGGGGAGGCCGAAGGCAAGGTGTGGCCGCGGATCGACGCCGGTCCGCGCCCATCCACCCCTCTCTGGAGCCTCCCGAGATGAGCCTCGTCTCCTCGATCACCCAGGCCGGTGCCGCCCTCGCCGCCGTCGGGGCGCTCGTCGCCACCGCATCCGCCGCCCTCCCCGCCCGGGAAGAGCTTCCCGCCGCGCACAGCGTCACCGTCACGCAGACGCCGCGCGACCAGCTGCTCGTCACGCCGGCGTGGCTGGCGTCGCACATCGGCGATCCCAACCTGGTCCTGCTGCACGTGGGCGAGGCGGACGAGTACGCGGCGGCCCACATCCCCGGCGCGCGGCTGGTGGGGATGGAAGACGTCTCCACCACGCACGACGACGGCCCGCCCATGCTGCAGACGCTGCCGCCGGAGGTGCTGCGCGGGCGGCTGGAGGCGCTCGGCATCTCCGACGACTCGCGGATCGTGGTCTACTACGGCGGCGAATGGGTGAGCCCCGCCACCCGCATCATCTTCGCGCTGGACCAGGCGGGGCTGGGCGCGCGCACCTCGCTGCTGGACGGCGGAATGCAGGCGTGGCGGCAGGCCGGCAACGCCGTCACCGACCGCGTCCCCACCGCCCGCCGCGGACGGCTCAGCCCGCTGCGCACGCGCGACCTGGTGGTGGACGCCGCGTGGGTGCAGCGGAACCTGCGCACGCCGGGCGTAAGGATCGTGGACGGGCGCGCGGCCGCCTTCTACGACGGCGTCCAGGCGACCCACGGGGCACGCTCCGGCCACATCCCCGGCGCGCGCAGCATCCCCTTCACCGCCGTGGCGGACGAGCGGCTGCGGCTGCGCAGCGCGGCGGAGCTGGCCGCCCTCTTCCGCGACGCGGGCGTCCGCCCGGGCGACACCGTGGTCGGCTACTGCCACATCGGCCAGCAGGCCACCGCCGTCCTCTTCGCCGCGCGCACGCTGGGCTACGACGTGAAGCTGTACGACGGCTCGTTCGAGGAGTGGGGCCGCCGCGCGGACCTGCCGGTGGAGAACCCGCGGGCGCAGCGCGGAGGCGGCCGGTGAGCGCCATCGACCTCGCGGCCCCCTCGCCGGCGCGCATCGCCGTCCCCGCCGCCGCCGCGGGCCCGCGCCCGTACGCGAGCCCCTACCTGGCGGGCGTGGGGATCGGCCTGGTGCTGCTGCTGGCGTACGTCACCGTGGGGCGCGGGCTGGGCGCGTCCGGCGCCTTCACCTCCGTCGCCGCGGCCGGGGTGGCGGCGGTGGCGCCGCGGGAGGCGGCCGCCAGCCCCGTCCTCGCCGACTACCTGGGCGGCGCGCGCGGCCCCCTCGCCGACTGGCTGGTGGTGGAGCTGATCGGCGTCGCGCTCGGGGGATACGCCTCCGCGCGGCTGGCGGGCCGGCGGCGCCGGGAGGTGGAGCGCGGGCCCCGCGTCTCCGACCGCACGCGCCTTCTCTGCGGCTTCGGCGGCGGGGTGGTGATGGGCGTCGGCGCCAAGCTGGCGCGCGGATGTACCAGCGGCCAGGCGCTCACCGGGGGCGCGCTGCTGAGCGTGGGGAGCTGGATCTTCATCGCCACGGCGTTCGCGGCGGCCTTCGCGGCGGCGCCCCTCTTCCGGAGGGAGTGGACATGATCCTTCCCTTCCTCTCCGACGCGGCGCCCGGCGGTTTCGCCGTGGCGCTCGGCGCCGGCATCGCCTTCGGCTGGTGCCTGGAGCGCGCGGGGCTGGGCAGCGCGCGCAAGCTCGCCGGCCAGTTCTATGCGCGGGACTTCACCGTCCTCAAGGTGCTCTTCAGCGCCATCGTCACCGCCATGCTGGGCCTCTTCTGGCTCGCGGAGCTGGGGGTGGTGGATCCCGCCCGCATCTACGTCCCGCCGACCTGGCTGCTCCCCCAGGCCGTGGGCGGGGCGCTCTTCGGCGTCGGGATGGTGGCGGGCGGGCTCTGCCCCGGCACCTCGTGCGTCGCGGCCGCCGCGGGGCGGCGGGACGGGGCCGCGGTGATGGGCGGGATGCTCGTCGGCATCCTCCTCTTCGCCGCGGCCTTTCCTCGCCTGGAGCGCCTGTACGAGAGCACCCCCGCGGGGACGCTGACCATCCCGGACCTGCTGCGCGTCCCCTCCGGCGCCGTCGTCGCCGCGGTGGTGGCGATGGCGCTGGGCGCGTTCGCCCTGGCCGAGTGGATCGAGCGGCGCGCGGCGCTCCGCGGGGGAGGTGCGCCGTGAGCGCCCGTGCGCATCGCCTGCTGGCCGGCACGGCGGCCGTGCTGGGCGCGCTGGCGCTGGTCGCGGGCGGCACGGGCGCCTCGCGGCAGGGGATCGACGTCGTCCGGCTGGCGCGGGAGGTGGAGGCGGAGGCGGACCACGTCACCGCACTGGAGCTGGCGGCATGGATCCGCGACGGCCGGCCGCGGCTGCGCATCATCGACGTCCGCTCGCCCGCGGAGTTCGCGGAGTACGGCATCCCCACGGCGGAGAACCTGTCGCTCACCGCCCTCGCCCGCGGCGCGTTCCGGCCGGACGAGACGGTGGTGCTGTACTCCGAGGGGGGCGCGCACGCGGCGCAGGGATGGTTCCTGCTGAAGGCGCGCGGCGTGGAGCGCGTCTACTTCCTCCGCGAGGGGCTGTACGAGTGGCTCACGCAGGTGATGAGCCCCGTCCTCTCTGAAGGCGCCACGGCCGCGCAGCGGGCGGCGTTCGATTCCGCCGCGGCGCTCAGCCGCTACTTCGGCGGGGTGCCGCGCGCGGGCGGCGCCGCGCCGGCGGGGGACGACGCGTCCGCCGCGCTCCCCGGTTCGCCGGCGGAGGGCGGGACCGCGGCCGCCGTGCGCCGCGTCCGCCGCCGCGGCTGCTGAGGAGCGCGCCATGCCGACCCCGACCCCGACCGACTTCCCGGCGCTGCGGGCGCGCGAGTTCGCCCGGCTGGACGCGCGCGGCGACGTGTACCTGGACTACACCGGCGCCGCGCTCCACCCCGAGTCGCTGGTGCGCGCGCACGCGGAGCTGCTGTGCGCATCCGTGCTGGGCAACCCGCACTCCGACAGCCCCGCCTCCCGCGCCAGCACGCGGCTGATCGAGGAAGCGCGCGCCGCGGTGCTCCGCTTCTTCGACGCGGACCCGGAGGAGTACGAGGCCGTCTTCACCGCCAACTCCAGCGGCGCCATGCGCCTGGTGGGCGAGGCGTTCCCCTTCCGCCCGGGCTCGCGCTACGTCCTCTCCGCGGACAACCACAACTCGGTGAACGGCATCCGCGAGTTCGCACGCCGCCGCGGGGCGGATGTGCGATACCTGCCGCTCGACGCGGAGCTGCGGCTGCGCGGTGTGGACGAGGCGCTGGCGGATGCGGCTCCACGCCATCCGCACCTGTTCGCGTTCCCCGCGCAGTCCAACTTCTCCGGCGTGCGCCACCCGCTGCCTCTGGTCCACGAGGCGCGGGCGCGGGGATTCCGCGTGCTGCTGGATGCCGCCGCGTACGCCCCCACCAGCCGGCTCTCGCTGCGGGAGGTGCCGGCGGATTTCGTGGCCCTCTCGTTCTACAAGATGTTCGGCTACCCCACCGGCGTCGGGGCGCTGATCGCGCGGCGCCCGGCGCTGCGGATGCTGGAGCGGCCCTGGTTCGCTGGGGGGACGGTGGATTTCGTCTCCACGCAGACGGGCACCCACCTGCTGCGGCACGGCGCCGAGGGGCTGGAGGACGGCACGCCGAACTTCCTGGCCGCGCCCGCGGTGCAGGCGGGGCTGGCGCTGCTGGAGCGCGTGGAGATGGATGCGCTGAGCGCGCACGTGGCCGCCCTCACCCGCGCGCTGCTGCACGGGCTGTGGTCGCTGCGGCACTCGGATGGCGCGCCGCTGGTGGCGATCTACGGCCCCGTGGGGATGCGGGACCGCGGCGGCACGGTGGCGCTGAACGTCCTGCGCCCGGACGGATCGGTGGTGGACTACCGCGTGGTGGAGGCGCGGGCGCGCCAGGCGGGGATCTCCGTGCGCGGCGGGTGCTTCTGCAACCCCGGCGCGGCCGAGCACGCCTTCGGCTTCACCCCGCGGGAGTCCGCGCGCTGCTTCGGCGCCGCCGCGGCGGAGGGGTTCGACCTGGACCGGCTGCGGGCATGCATGCGCGGCCGCCCCGTCGGCGCCGTCCGCGTCTCGGTGGGGATGGCGAACGTGGAAGCCGACGTCACGCGCTTCCTGGAACTGCTGGCCGGGTTCCGCGACCATGCGGGCGTGGAGGAAGAATACGCCGCCGCGGCCTGAACCTGGTGCGGACGCTGAAGCCGCAGACTGCGCGGCCGGGGCCGACCGCCGCGCGCTCCGTAAACCTGAACAAGATTTGTCACGCAGAGCAGCAGAGCAGCAGAGACCGGCGACACTTCTCCGCCTCTCTGCTTCTCTGCGTGATAAGGTCTAATCTTGTTCACGGATTCGGGTTCACCCCGCGTCCAGCTCGAACGGCGGGACGACGCGGCCATCGACGTCGGTGAAGCCGTACTCCACGGCCAGGTCGCCAACGCGGTACACGCCGCCGCTCCGGCGCATCACGTCGGGATCGGCGGCCAGGGCGGCGACGGCGCGGCCCACGTACCGCGTGGACTCCGTGCGGGCGAGCGCGGGGTGCTCGCGCCAGGTCGTCTCGTCCGCCCGGAACCCCGCCAGCACGAACTCCGTGCGCATCCACCCCGGCGACACCGCCAGCGACGCCACGCCGTGCGGCCGCAGCTCCTCCGCCATGGAGAAGGCCAGGCGCACCATCGCCGCCTTGGCCAGGTCGTAGAACAGGTTGCCGCGCAGGTAGCCGCCGCGGTCCCAGTAGGTGGTGGTGACGATGAGCCCCCGGCCCTGGCGGATCAGGATCGGCGCCGCGATCCGGCTGGCGAGCAGGTGGTTGCGCACGCCGCGGTCGAACATCGCCTCCCACTGGTCCAGCGCCTGCTCCCAGAACGGCGCGCCGAACGCGGCCTTGCTGAACGCCTCGTGCCCGCCCCACGCGTTGTTGACCAGCAGGTCCAGCCGCCCCTGCTCCCGCTCCACGCGCTCGAACAGCGCGCGCACCTCGTCCTCGCGGGTGTGGTCCACGCGGACGGGGATGCCCGCGCCGCCCAGCCGCGCCACCTCCTCCGCCGTGTCGTCGATGCTGCCGGGGAGCGCCTCCATCGCCGACTCCGACAGGATCTGCCCGTAGCTGTCCGCCGGCTCCGCGCGCGTGCTGCGGCCGGTCACGTAGACCGTCGCCCCGGCGGCGCCCAGCTCCAGCGCGATCCCCCGCCCCGCCCCGCGGCTGGCGCCCGTCACCACGGCCACGCGGCCCCGCAGCGGACCGTCGCCGCTCCCCTGCATCTCGTTCTGCGTCATCACCTTTCCCCGGATGGTGTGATGGACCTCACACGGTTCGCGGGGAAAGCTACTCGTCGGCGGCGGGTGCGTCTTGGAAAAATCCGCAGCCCCGCTCCCGGAACTCGCCGGGAGCCAGGCCGGCCAGCGCCTGGAACTCGTTCACCAGGTGCGACTGGTCGTAGAAGCCACCGTCGTAGGCCAGGTCCGTCCACGCGCGCTCCGGCTCCCGCCGCAGCAGGGCGACGGTGGAGCGGAAGCGGGCGATGCGGCAGACCTGCTTGGGCGAAAGGCCCACGTTGCGCTGAAAGACCTGCTCCAGCCGCCGCTCGCTGATCCCCAGCGCCGCGGCCAGCTCGCGGACGCGAATGCGGCCGCGCGTGCGCTCGATCATCCGCACGGCCTCGCCTGCGATGGGATCGGGGCGGACGGCGTGGGCGGCGAGCATCTCCAGCAGCACGGCC
>DATAAG010000043.1:0-2080 GCA_036260235.1 Longimicrobium sp. | reverse complement strand
GACGCGACGGTGCTGCTTTCCGACGAGTTCCAGGACACGCACTGCCTGTACGTGCATTCGCAGGTGAACGTGCGAACGGAGGGCGGCGGGTGGGGGAAGGTGGGGCTGGCGTTCGAGCCGGCGGCGGACCGCGGGGTCGTCGACATCCGTGGGACGATGTGGCTGGACGCCCGCACCGGTGAGCTGCGCAGCGTGGAGTACGAGTACACGGGGCTGTCCGACGGCTCCCGGCGATCCCCCGCCCGCGGGGAGGTGCAGTTCCAGCGGCTCCCTTCCGGCGCATGGATCGCCAGCCGCTGGCACATCCGCACCGCGCGCATCGTGTACGGCACCGGCCCGCATTCGCGGCGCAGCACGCGCCCCATCGAGATCCTGGGCGACGTCCGCGAGGCCGGGGGGGAAGTGAGCGAGATCACGGCGGTGGCGGAGGTCAGCCAGTAAACGCCGCCGTCCGCCTCGCGGACTCGCGCGGGAGGCACCGCGCCGCCGCGTACCGCACCGAGAAGCGGGCAGGGCCCGCGGCTCCGAACCTGATGAACGGCTTCGCTATCATGACCACCGCGGATCCGGACATGTCCCTTCCCCGCGTTCCAGGCCCGGCTACGCGCATCGCTTCCGCGCTCCGCCGATCCCGCCCGGATCCGCCCGCGATTCCCTGTTCCCTGCTCCCGCTTCCCTGGCTGCTCGCGCTCGTCCTCGCACTGCTCGCACCCACCCCGCTCTCCGCCCAGACCGTCCGCGGCGTACTCGTCGACGACGCCGGCCGGCCGGTGGACGGCATGGTGGTGGGGCTGTACCCGGCGGGCGGCGGCCGGGCCGCGGCCGGCGGTCTGACGGACGCAGAGGGGCGCTTCTCGCTCTCGGCGCCGGCACCCGGGCGCTACCTGGTCCGCGCGGAGCGGATCGGCTACCGCCCCGCCTACGCCGAGGTGGACGTGGCCGCGGGGGAGACGGCGGAGCTACGGCTGGAGACGGCGGTGCGGGCCTTCGTCCTCACCCCCGTCGAGGTGACGGCCGACACGCGCTGCGTGGTGCGGCCCGGAGCGGGGATGCGCGCGTACGAGCTCTGGCAGCAGGCGGCGGTGGCGCTGCGCGCGACGGAGCTGGTGGAGGACCAGGAGCTGGTGGAATACACCGTCCGCACCTACCGCCTCAACCTGCATCCCACCGCGTACTCCCGCAGGCATCGCGACCCGCCCCAGCGGGTGCGGGGCCAGCCGTTCGAGACGCTCTCCCCCCAGGAGCTCGCGGCGCACGGCTACATGCGCGAAGAGGGAGACACCGTGATGTTCTATGGTCCCGACGCGACGGTGCTGCTTTCCGACGAGTTCCAGGACACGCACTGCCTGTACGAGCAGGAGCGCGGCCGGCGGGGACTGGTGGGCGTGGCGTTCGAGCCGGTGGAGGGCCGCACCGCCGTGGACGTCCGCGGCACCCTGTGGCTGGATGCGCGCACCGGCGAGCTGCGCAGGGTGGAATACGAGTACACGGGAATGGCGGACGGCTCCCGCCGCTCGCCCTCCGGCGGGCGGGTGGAGTTCCAGCGGCTCCCTTCCGGCGCATGGATCGTCAGCCGCTGGCACATCCGCACCACCCGCGTCCTCACCGGGCGCCGCCGCGCCCCGCCTTCCGCCGAGATCATCGCTGACGTCCGCGAGGCCGGGGGAGAAGTCAGCGAGATCACGGTGGTGGAGGGGGCCCAGCCGTGAAGGGAGTGCGTGAGTGCGTGAGTGCGTTAGCGCGTTAGTGCGTTCGTGGGGGCGGTGCCGGGGGCGGGGACGAAGCCGATCGGCCAGCATCGGTCCGGCGGTTGAAACCGCCGCTGGCAAGGCACGAAGTCCGCCTGCGCGGGCTCGCACGGGCGGGATCGCGGCGCGACGGCAGGCGACCAGGTTCGGACGGTAGATTCCTCGGCCGGCGCCACGGATGCGGCGCGGGCGGGTCCGCACAGGCGCCTCCCTCGGAAGGACAGTTTTGAGCAGGGGATGAGGTTCATCCCCTCTCCCGCGCAGTTTGCGGGAGAGGGTGCGGCGCCAGGCCGCGGGTGAGGGCCCAAACGAGCGGGGCGGCTCCTTTCCGG
>DATAAG010000042.1:0-8893 GCA_036260235.1 Longimicrobium sp. | reverse complement strand
GCGGGGACCGAGGTGGACCTGAAGGTCTTTCCCCGTCCCGTCCAGCCGGACCTCCCCATCTGGCTCACCTGCACGGGCGACCCCGCCATGTTCCGCAAGGCGGGCGAGCTGGGCGTCAACGTCCTCACCGCCCTGCTGGGGCAGACCGTGGAGCAGGCGGCGGAGAAGATCGCCCTCTACCGCCGCGCCCGCGCCGAGGCCGGGCACGACCCGGCCGCCGGCCGGGTGACGATGATGCTGCACACCTTCGTGGGCCCCACGGAGGAGGCGGTGCTGGCCGCCGTCCGCACGCCCTTCCTCGAATACATGCGGGCCCACACGGACCTGTTCCGCACCGTCATCGAAAGCCTTGGCATGGGCGTGCGGCTGGAGGACGAGCGCCAGCGCGACGACCTGCTGGAGTTCGCCTTCGAGCGATACTACCGCACCTCCAGCCTGATGGGCACCCCCGAGCGCTGCCTGGAGAGGGTGGAGCGGCTGCACGGGATCGGCGTGGACGAAGTGGCCTGCCTGATCGACTTCGGCGTGCCGGCGGAGCGCACGCTGGAGGGGCTGGAAGACCTGCACGGGGTGATGGAGGAGGCGCGCCGCCGCGCCCGCGCCGCCGCCGCGCCGGACCCGGCCCGTCGGGCGGAGCGGGAGGCGGAACTGCGGGCGCACCTGGCCGCCCGCCTTCCCGCGTACATGGTCCCCGACCGGCTGGTGCTGCTGCCGGAGCTGCCCCGGCTGCCCAGCGGCAAGGTGAACCGCCGCGAGCTGCCGGACCCGGGCGCCTCCGCACCCGCCGCCGGCTACGCCGAGCCCAACCCCGGCACGGAGGCGGAGCTGGCGGAGCTGTGGCGCGAGGTGCTGCGCGTGCCCCGCGTGGGGCGCCACGACAGCTTCTTCGCCCTGGGCGGAAACTCGCTGGCGGCGGTGCGGCTGCTGACCCGGGTGCGCGGCAGGCTGGGCGGCGACCTGTCCGTCCCGGACCTGTTCCGCCTGCCCACCCTGTCGGCCATGGCCGCCGCCATCGAGGAAAGCCTGCTGGCCCAGGCCGGCGACGGCGACCTGGACGAGCTGCTGAGCGCGCTCGCGCTGGAGGAATCCCTGTGACCCCGGCCTCCGCCGGGCCCGTGCCGCCCGACCCCGCACCCCTTGCCGAGAGAAGCCACGTGGAGAACCGTAGCCCATCCCCCGACGCGCCGCCGCCCGTCCTTCTGTGGCGCGGCATCGTGGGGAGCAGGCGTGAGGAGGGCCGCCCCGAAGACGCGGCCGGCTGGATGGCGCGGCTGTTCTCGCCCGGCGGCCACGCCCTGGCGGGAGAGCAGGAGATGGACGCCCGGGTGGACGCCATGGTGCGCGCGTTCCTGCACGACCCGTCCATCACCTCTCCCGGCGCCATGGAGGCGCTCGCCGCCCCCTTCGACGACACCCGGCTGCCGGCGTACCCGGGAACGCCGGACGGCTACCTGGACTGGCTGGAGGCGGAGGTCGTCCCGCACACCATGCGCGTGGCGGCGCCGCGGTTCATCGGGCACATGACGTCGGCGCTGCCGTACTTCGTGCGCCCGCTGACGCGGCTGATGACCGCGATGAACCAGAACGTGGTCAAGACCGAGACGTCGCGGGTGCTCACCTACGCCGAGCGCCAGGCGCTGGCCCGGCTGCACCGGCTGATCTACGGCTTTTCGGACACGTTCTACCACCGGCACGCGCAGGACCCGGCCAGCACGCTGGGCATCGTGACCTCCGGCGGCACCCTCGCCAACGTCACCGCGCTGGCCTGCGCCCGCAACCGCGCCCTGGGCCCGGACGGGGCCTTCCGCGGCGCCGAGGCCGCCGGGCTCGTCGCGGCCCTGGCGCACTACGGGTGGCGCGGCGCGGCCGTCATCGGCAGCGCGCAGATGCACTACTCGTTCGAGAAGGCCATGGGGCTGCTGGGGCTGGGGACGGACCACCTGTTCCGCATCCCCGCGGGCGACGGCGGCCGGGTGGACCTGCGCGCCATGCAGGCCGCCGTGGACGACTGCCGCGAGCAGCGCCTGCTGGTCCTGGCCCTGGTGGGCGTGGCGGGAAGCACGGATTCCGGGTGCGTGGACGACCTGGAGGGGATCGCCGACCTGGCTGCGCGGGCGGGGGCGCACTATCACGTGGACGCGGCCTGGGGTGGGCCCACGCTCTTCTCCGCCCGGCACCGCGGGGTGCTGGCGGGGATCGAGCGGGCGGACAGCGTGACCTTCGACGGGCACAAGCAGCTGTACCTGCCCATGGGGATGGGAATGGTCTTCTTCCGCGACCCCTCGCTGGCCCGCGCGATCGAGAAGCACGCGCACTACACCGTCCGCGCCGGCTCCGCCGACCTGGGGCAGCGCTCGCTGGAGGGGTCGCGCCCGGCCATGTCGCTGCTGCTGCACGCGGCGCTGGAGCTGATCGGCCACGAGGGATACGGGTTCCTGATGGACGAGGGGATCCGCAAGGCGCGCTACCTGGCCGAGGCGGTGCGCGACCGGGAGGAGTTCGAGCTGCTGGCGGACCCGCACCTGAACGTCGTCCTCTACCGCTACGTCCCCGAGGAGTGGCGGGCCGAGGTCGCGGCGGGCCTTCTCTCCCCCGAGGGGCACCGGCACGTGGGCGCCTTCAACCAGATGCTGCAGCGCACTCAGTCGGAGCGGGCGCGCACGTTCATCTCGCGCACCACCACGGCCGCCACGGTCTACGGGCCGGACCAGCCCGTGGTGGCCCTGCGCGCGGTGCTGGCCAACCCGCTCACGTCGGCGGGGGACATCGACCTGGTGCTGGACGACCAGGCGGCCCTGGGGGCGGAGCTTTCGGCCAGCGGCGCCTGGAGGTCGGCGTGAGCGGGGTGGCCGCGGGGCGGGTGGCGGACCTGAGCCCGGAGCAGCGCGCGCGGCTGGTGGCGGCCCTGCGCGAGCGGGCGGCCCGGCGCGGGCCCTCCATCCCCCGCCGCGACCCGTCCGTTCCCGCGCCCCTCTCGTTCGAGCAGCGGCGGCTGTGGATCCTGGACCAGCTGGACCCCGGCAGCCCGGCGTACAACGTGGCCGTCGCGCTGGACCGACCGCACGAGGTGGACGCCGTGCTGCTGGGCCGCGCGCTGGACGACGTGGCCGCCCGCCATGAGATCCTGCGCACCACCTTCCACGCGGACCCGGCCGGGCCCGTGCAGGTGGTCCATCCCCCCGCGCCCGTCGCCCTGCGGGTGGTGGACCTGTCCGCGCTCCCCGGCCACGAGCGCGCGGTGGAGGCGGAGCGGGTGACGCGCGCGGAGGAGGCGCACCGCTTCGACCTGGCCGCCGCGCCCCCGCTGCGGGTGACGCTGCTGCGGCTGGACGCCACGCGCAGCCGGGTGCTGCTGGTGATGCACCACCTGGTCACGGACGCCACCTCCACCGAACTGCTGGTGCGGCAGGTGATGGCGCGCTACGCCGCCCTGGCTGCCGGGGACGAATCTCCGCTGCCGGAGCTTCCCTTCCAGTACGCCGACTTCGCGGCCTGGCAGCACCAGTGGGCGCGGGGGCCGGAGTTCGCGGGGCAGCTGGCGTTCTGGAGGGAGCACCTGGCCGGCGCGCCCCCGCTGCTGGAGCTGGCCACGGACCATCCGCGCCCCCTGCGGCCGTCTTTCCGCGGCGCCTCCGTCCCCCTGCGCCTGCCGCCGGCGCTGGCGCTGGCGTGCCGGACGCTGGCCCGCGAGCGGGGGACCACGCTCTTCGCCGTCCTCCTGTCCGCCTTCGCGGACCTGCTGGCGCGCTACAGCGGCCAGGAGGACGTGGTGGTGGGGGTCGGCCTGGCCAACCGCGGGGCCCTGGAGCTGGAGGAGCAGCTGGGCTTCTTCTCCAACCTCCTTCCCCTGCGCGCGGCGCTGGGCGGCGACCCGGACTTCCTGTCGCTGCTGGACCGGGTGCACGCCGCCGCGCTGGGGGTGCAGGAGCACCAGCGCGTGCCCTTCGAGCTGCTGGTGGAGGCGCTGCACCCCGTGCGCGAGCCCGGTCGCAACCCCGTGTACCAGGTCGTCTTCAGCATGCTGGGCGCGGGCGGCGACGCCGGCCCGGACGGGGATGGCGCGGCCATGCCCCCCGCGCCGTTCAACGCCTGGGCCACGCAGTTCGACCTCACCTTCGCCGTCAACGACCGGGGCGGGGGAGCGGTGGGCGGCGCGCTGGAGTTCAACCTCGACCTCTTCCGGCCGGAGACGGTGGAGCGGATGGCGCGCCACTACACGGCGCTGCTGGAGGCCGCCGTCGCCCGCCCGCGCGAGCGGCTTTCCCGGCTGAGCCTGCTGCGCGCCGGGGAGCGCGCGCAGGTGGTGGCGGAGTGGAACGCCACGGAGCGCCCCTGTCCCCACGCCTGCATCCACGAGCTGTTCGAGGCGCAGGCCCGGCGCACCCCGGACGCCGTCGCCGTGGTCTGCGGGGACGAGCGGATGACGTACGCAGAGCTGGACGCGGCGGCCAACCGCATGGCGCACCACCTTCGCCGCCGCGGGGCGGGGCCGGAGGTGCGCGTGGGGCTGTGCATGGAGCGCGCGCCGGAGCTCATGGCCGCCTTCTTCGGCATCCTCAAGGCCGGCGCGGCGTACGTGGCGCTCGATCCGGGGCACCCCGCGGAGCGCCTGTCGTACATGCTGCGCGACAGCGGGGCGCGCCTCCTCCTCACCCAGTCCCGCGTGGAAGCGCGGCTGCCGGCGGACCGGCCGGAGACGCTCTTCGTGGACCGGACCGCGGACGAGATCGCGGCGGAGCCGGACGATCGCCCGGAGAGCGGGGCGCGGCCGGAGAACCTGGCGTACGTCTACTACACCTCCGGCTCCACCGGCCGGCCCAAGGGCGTGGCCATGCATCACTACGGCCCCGCCAACTACTTCGCCTGGGGGACGGAGGCGTACCGGGCGAACCAGGGACGGGGCGCGCCGGTGTTCTCGTCCATGGCCGTGGACCTGACCCTCGCCAACTTCATCCCCCTCTTCTGCGGCGAACGGGTGGAGCTGCTCCCTGAGGGGCCGGGCGTGGAGGCGCTGGCGGAGGCCATCCGCCGCGCGCCCGGGTTCAGCATGATCAAGATCACCCCCACGCACCTGTCGCTGCTCAACCACGTCCTCGCCCCGGAGGACGCGGCGCGGAGCACGCGGACGCTGGTGATCGGCGCCGACAACCTGCTGGCGGAGCCGACGCACTTCTGGCGTCGCCACGCGCCCGGGGTGCGGCTGCTGAACGAGTACGGTCCCACGGAGACCGTCGTGGGCTGCTCGCTCTACGAGATCCCGGCGGACCGGCACGACCGCGGCCGCATCCCCATCGGCCGGCCCATCGACAACCTCACCATGTACGTGCTGGACGCGCACCTGCAGCCGCTGCCGCCGGGCGTGCCCGGCGAGCTGTACATCGGCGGCGTGGGGGTGGCGCGCGGCTACCTGGGACGGCCCGGGCTCACCGCGGAGAAGTTCGTCCCCGATCCGTTCGCCGCCGAGGCCGGCGCCCGCTTCTACCGCACCGGCGACCGCGCCCGCTTCCTGGCGGACGGCGACATCGAGTTCCTGGGGCGCGTCGACTTCCAGGTCAAGATCCGCGGCTACCGCATCGAGACGGGGGAGATCGAGAGCGTGCTGGCCGCGCACCCCTCCGTCCGCGCCGCGCTGGTGATGGCGCGGGAGGACGTCCCCGGCGACCGCCGCCTGGTCGCCTACGTGGACGCCGCCCCGGGGACCCTTTCGGTCGACGACCTGCGCCGCGCGCTGCGGGAGAAGGTGCCGGAGTACATGGTTCCCGCGGCGTTCGTGGTGCTGGACGGGTTCCCCACCGGTTCCACGGGCAAGGTGGACCGCCGCTCGCTTCCCGCGCCCGCGGCAGAGGCGCGCGACGGGGACGCGGACGGCTACGCGGCGCCCGTGACGCCGGCGGAGCGAGCGCTGGCGGAGCTGTGGGAAGAGGTGCTGAACGTGCGCCCCGTGGGGGTGGACGACGACTTCTTCGCCCTGGGCGGGCACTCCATGCTGGCCGTGCGGCTGATGAGCGAGGTGCGGCGGCGGATGGGCGCCGAGCTCCCCCTGTCGTCGCTCTTCGAGCGTCCCACCGTGCGCCGCCTGGCCCCCCTCCTCGACTCGCCGGCGAAAGCCGACGGGTGGTCGCCGCTGGTGGCGCTGCAGCCGGAGGGGGAGCGGGTTCCCGTCTTCTTCGTGCATCCCATCGGCGGGCAGGTGCTCTGCTACCAGGAGCTGGCCCGCGCCATGGGACCGGGCCAGCCCTTCTACGGCCTGCAGGCGCCGGACCTTGCGCAGGTGGGGGACGAGGAGGTGACCCTGGAGGAGATGGCCACCGGCTACGTCCGCGCCATCCGCGCCGTCCGCCCCTCCGGCCCCTACCTGCTGGGCGGATGGTCGTTCGGGGGGATGGTGGCCTTCGAGATGGCGCAGCAGCTCACGCGCGCCGGCGAGGTGGTGCCGCTGGTGGCCTTGCTGGACACCGTGTCGCCGGAGCGCATCGGCGCCATGGTAGCCATGGACGAGGCGGCCGTGCTCTCCGTCCTCGCGTACGAAGAGGGCCTGAAGGCGGGGCGCGAGGTGGAGCTGACCGCCGCCGAGCTGCGCCCGCTGGATCGGCGCGCGCGGGTGGAGCGCACGCTGGACGCCCTGCGCCGGGCGGGGGTGCTGGCCGCGCGGGTGGACCCGGAGTGGGTGGTGCGCCTGCTGGCCGGCCACCGGGCGCGGCACGGCGCCATGGCCCGCTACACCCCCGCGCCGTATCCCGGCCGCCTGGCCCTGTTCCGCGCCGGGGAGGCGCTCCCCGACCCCGACGCGCCCGCCGGCCTGAGCGACCCGGCCGGGTGGCGCCCTTACACCGCGTTCCCGCTGCGGGTGGAGGTGGTCCCCGGCCACCACGCCACCATGGGCCGCGGCCCCCAGGCGGCCCTGCTCGCCGCGCGGCTGCGCAAGGCATTCGACGAGGCGTTGCTGGCCTGCCAGGCCGCGCCGCACACCACCGGCCCCTCCCCCTCCTGAACGAGACCACGACCATGCCTCTGTTCGGAAGTCTGTACAAGCTCTTCTCGTTCCTGGTCCGCTACACGCGGCACATCCCCCGCGCGTACCTGCTGGGGACCGGCGTCGTCGTGTCTGCCGTGCTCAGCGGCCTGGCCAACACGGCGCTCATCGCGCTGGTGACCGGGGTGATCAGCGACCCCACGCCGGGGCGACAGGCGGCCCTGGCGTTCGCCGCCGCCTGCGTGGTGTTTCCCGTGCTGCGGTACGTGGGCGACTCGCTCCTCATCTACCTCACCGAGAAGGCCACGCTGCACCTGCGCCTGACCATCTGCACGCGGATGATGGCGGTGCCCCTGCGCAAGCTGGAGGAGTTCGGCGCCCCCCGCCTGAACGCCATCCTGCACACGGACCTTCCCTCGGTGATCGGCGCCATGACGCTGATCCCCCTGCTGTCCATGAACGTCACCATCGTGCTGGGATGCCTGGCCTACATGGGATGGCTGTCGTCCAGGCTGCTGCTGGCGGTGCTGGTGTTCCTGGCCGTGGGCGTGGTGGCGTACCAGGTCCCGCTGCTGCGGGGCCACGCGCACACCCGCAACCTGCGCAAGGTGGGCGACCAGCTGTACGCCGACTTCCGCGCCATGGTGGAGGGGATGAAGGAGCTCAAGCTGCACCGCGAGCGCCGCCGCGCCTTTTTGGAAGACCGCCTGCAGGGCACCGCCGTGCAGGTGCAGCACCACGCCGTGGCCGCGCACCGGGCGTTCTCCAGCGCGGTCAGCTGGGGGCAGGTGCTGGTGTTCGTGCTGATCGGCGTGGTGGTGTTCGTGCTGCCCACGGTGATGCCGGTGGACCGGCGGGTGCTGGTGGGCTACACCTTCGCCATCCTGTACATGGTGGGGCCCATCCAGGTGATCATGAACTCCATGGCCCAGCTGGCCCGCGCCAGCACCTCCATGGACCGCGTGGAAGAGATGGGGCTGAAGCTGGCCGAGGCCGCGCAGACGGGCACCCAGGTGTCCGCGGCGGTGGAGGGGCAGCCCGCCTGGCGCTCGCTGGAGCTGCGCGGCGTGACCCACACCTACCCCTCCGAGCGCGACGGCTCGCAGTTCACCCTGGGGCCGCTGGACCTGGCGTTCCGGCCGGGCGAGATCGTCTTCGTCACGGGCGGCAACGGCAGCGGCAAGACCACCCTGGCCAAGCTGCTCACCGGGCTGTACTCGCCCGAGCAGGGCGAGGTGCGGCTGGACGGAGAGCCGGTGGGCCCGGACACCCTGGAGCGCTACCACTCGCTCTTCTCGGTGGTGTTCTCCGACTTCTACCTCTTCCCGAGCCTGCTGGGGCTGGACCGGGTGGGGCTGGACGCCGAGGCGCGGCGCTACCTGGAGCTGCTGCAGATGGAGCACAAGGTCAGCGTGGAGGAGGGAACGCTCTCCACCACCGACCTCTCGCAGGGGCAGCGCAAGCGGCTGGCGCTGCTCACGGCGTACCTGGAGGACCGCCCCATCTACCTGTTCGACGAGTGGGCGGCGGACCAGGACCCGCACTTCAAGGACGTGTTCTACCACCAGCTCCTTCCCCGGCTGCGCGAGCGGGGGAAGACGGTGTTCGCCATCAGCCACGACGACCGCTACTACGACGTGGCCGACCGGCTGATCAAGCTGGACTACGGACAGGTGGTGCACGACTCCGGACGTGAAGGCATCCTGCCCGTGGAGGTGACGATCGCGCCGGCGGCGAAGGCGGTGGCCGGCCACGCGTGACCGCAAACCCTGTCCCCGACCTACCCCGAGGGCCTATGCGTACGACCCTGCTGCTCCTGCCGCTGCTGGCGGCGCTTCCCCTGCACGCCCAGGACGGGCAGCCGGTGCCCACGGAGCGGCGGGCCGCCACCGCCGCCCCGCTCACGGGCCGGGTGCGCCT